>JBJXEH010000042.1:0-27796 GCA_046153995.1 Micropepsaceae bacterium | reverse complement strand
TTCGTGCCGGCGCTGTTTCAGACGACGGCCTATGCGGCGGCGAACAATCTGAATCAGTACGTCAACATCACGGTGGGCGCGAATCCGGCCGTGACCATGGCCTATGACGGCAACGGGAACCTCACCGGCGACGGCGTGTGGACGTTTGCTTACGACGCGAAGAACATGCTGCGCACGGCGGCGAAATCGGGAACGGCTGCGAGTTACGTCTACGATCCGCTCGGTCGGCGGCAGGCCAAGACCGTCAACGCCACGGTGACGACGTTCCTCGCCGACGGCGACGAGGAGATCGCGGACTACAGCGGAACCACGGTGCTGCGCCGTTATGTCCCCGGCCCCGGCACCGACATGCCGATCGCGGTGGTGACGCCGGGGGCGCCGAACACACGCGCTTACTTCCACACCAACCGGCAGGGTTCCACGGTCGCGATGTCGAACGATGCGGGGACGGTGAGCGAGGGGCCGTACACGTACGATGCCTACGGCAACGGCCCGCCGATGACGGGCGTGGCATTCAAGTACACCGGCCGCAGGCTCGATGCGGAGACGGGGCTCTATTACTACCGGGCACGGTACTACGCGCCGAACCTTGGGCGGTTCTTGCAGACGGATCCGGTGGGATATGCCGACCAGATGAACCTTTATACCTATGTAGCCAACGACCCTCTGAATGGGACAGATCCAACCGGTCTCTGCTTCGACAATTGCCCTGTCAGCTTTTCAAGTCAGTACGCGATCAAGGCAAACCTGATCGCACAACAAGAGGCGGGCAGAGCGTCGGGGACCGGCGCCATAATTGGAGTCGGTGTTGGAGCTGTGATTGTTTCGGTGCCTGTCTCTGGCGCTGGTGTTCTCGGAGCCATCGGCGGATCAACGTTGGCGGGCACTGGCGCAGGTATCTCGCTGTCTGGGGCAGTTCAGGTCTACAACGAAGGCTATATAAATGATCCCGGACAAGTCATGCATGACGGAGCCATCGGAGGGGTCTCCGGGTTTGGATCTGGTACGATGGGAACGGTTGCCAAGGGCGCGGGAATAACCGGTTTCTCCAAAGTCGGCCTGGAAGCCTTCGGCGCGGGATCGACAACTTTGCTCGCAACCGGCGATCTGGTTGAAACGGTTGGAGCATCTCTTGGGACCTTGGGCGGCGGCTTGGTCGCCGAGAAAATGTTTGGCGAAACTGCGGGGGCCGTTGGCTCCAACTTTGTCCGCGTGATCGCAAAAGAGGCGACTAAACAAGAAACCAAAAAATTCATTAGTAGAGAGATTAAGGAAGGCACGAAGGATATCGCCCAAGACTGCGATACCTGTGACAACGAGTAGTCTTTAGTAACGAGATCGAAAGATGGCGAAGTATCTTCTAGTTGCAACCAAGTTTTTCTTTGTCATGTGCGTCTGCCTCGTTGCATCTGGCGTTCTAAAGGCGCTTTGGGACGGTCGTGTTGATGAAACCTTATCCTTTGTAAGTAGGGATTATCTAAAGCTGCTGTTGCTCGCTCTGTTCGCCTCGGCGCTTGTGGCGCTTACCTCATTTGTTAGAGATAAAAAAAAGTGGTGAGAAAATACGTTGCGAGGCATACAGTGACATGATGATGTTCACCCTTACATCAGCACACGGCGCCGAGTCACACCGGGTCCAGCGAATACCCCGCCGAGCGCACGGTCACAAATTCCGGGGACACACGATGATCTCTGTGCGTGTAGCGAGCCACACCGCTACTTCCGTTTTTCCGCATCGGTCGCCTTTCGGACGAAGGTGGCGTTCGCTCTGCGTATGCTCGCAGTAGTTGCAGCATCGCGGTCAGGGTGTAGCGCGATTGGTCGGCAGGGCTACCTCATAGTAGTGCGCCAGTGTTTGTAAGCCGCGACGAGCGGGCCACGAATTGTGGTGCCCGCCAACACCATCGCCGGTGGCCAAATCGTCCGCACATGTGGGCTATTCGCATCATGGCCGAGATAAGTTGTGAGGGGGGAGCGCCAAGTCCTTTTATTGTGGAGACTGCTTTGATACCGCTGCCTCAACTATCAGGAGGGCGAGATGCTGAGTTCCAAAAATGTTGCTCTATTTGTTGTTGTCTTTTGCGCCGTTCAGTTGTCCGCGTGCGCGTCGATCATCAAGGGCTCGACCGCGGCCATCAACGTGACGTCGCCGCCGATCACCGGGGCGAACTGCATTCTGAGTTCGGGACAAGGTAGCTGGCAGGTTACGACGCCGGCGTCGGTGACGGTGGAGCGAAGCAAGGAAGACATTCAGGTTCGCTGCACGAAGGAAGGTTACCAAGACGCGACGGCTATCATTCCTTCGAACTTTGAGGGTTGGACCGTCGGTAACTTGATCTTCGGCGGTATCGTGGGTGTCGGTGTCGATGCGGCCACGGGCGCCATGAACGATTATCCCAACGCGTTTCAGGTCCCGATGACGCCATTGAATCAAGTGATGCTCACGCCGCCGCCGGGTACGCCCAGCGTGGCACCGCTGCCGAAGCAGCAATAACGCAGCATTCCACTTGTTCGAATATGGGGTCGTGCCTTACCGGTGCGACCCCTAAGTTTTTGGTGATCGAGCGTCGACGACTTCGCGGAATTCGAAGTCACCGATTGGCCAACGCAAGTGAGCGTGTAAGGTAGGCACTAGAGCGCGTGCCGCGTTCGGAGCTTGTCTTGAAAACGAACGCGATTGCCGATTGGCTTTGGATGGCTGCGCCGGTGGCCGGTGTGGTGGCGGTTGCGGCTGGCTTTGTTGCGGATGTGTCCGGCGCTCTCGCCTTGCCGTTCGCTGCTGTGTTGGTTGCGACCGTCTTGGCCGCCGTCCACCACGCCGAGGTCGTCGCGCACCGGATTGGGGAGCCGTTCGGCACTTTGGTGCTGGCCGTCGCTGTCACGGTGATCGAGGTGGCGTTGATCGTGTCCGTCATGATCGGCGCGCCGGAGGCGAAGTCGGGCCTCGCGCGCGACACGGTCTATGCGGCGGTCATGATCGTGTGCAACGGCATCGTGGGCCTCAGCCTGCTCTCCGGCGGTGCGCGGCATCACGAGCAGGGTTTTCAGCTGCAGGGTGCGAGTTCGGCGCTCGCCGTGCTTGCGGCGCTGACCATCCTCACCATGATCGTCCCGAACGTCACCGTCAGTGCGCCGGGGCCGCGGTTCAGCGACGCGCAGCTGATGTTCGCGGGTATCGTGTCGCTGGTGCTCTATGGCTCGTTCGTGTTCGTGCAGACTGTGCGGCATCGCGACTATTTCTTGCCAGTCGAAACGGGCGCCGATGAAGACGCGCACGCGGTGCCGCCGGGCGACGGCCAAGCTCTGCTGAGTTTGGGATTGCTAGTCGTGGCTCTAGTGGCTGTGGTCGGCCTTGCGAAGGTTTTGACGCCCGCGATCGAGGCGGGGCTCGCCGCCGCGCAGGCGCCGGAAGGCGTGTTGGGCATCGTGATCGCCGGCATCGTTTTGCTGCCGGAAGGTGTCGCCGCGTTGCGCGCGGCGCGGGCGAACAGGCTTCAAACAAGTTTGAACCTGGCGCTCGGGTCCGCGCTCGCCAGCATCGGGCTCACGATCCCGGCCGTCGTCGTCCTGGCGCTGGCGTTCGACTTTCCGCTGCAGTTGGGGTTGGGCGTGAAGGACTCTGTATTGCTGATGCTGACGCTCCTCCTCGGCATCGTGACCCTGGGAACCGGGCGGACGACCGTCCTGCAGGGGATCATCCACCTGGTCGTGTTCGCGGCGTTCGTGTTCTTCGCGTTCGTGCCGTAGCGTTATTCGGATTGATTTTCCGCGATTTCTGCCGGGGCGTGGCTGGCTTGCACATTTCCTTTTTGGGACCGGGCACCCATGTTGCCGCCTCGGTTCGTGGAGGGTCTGGCGTGTTTCGGACAGTGTTGGCTGGCGTATGCGTGTTTGGTGCCGCGGCAACGGCGTTGGCCGACGGCCCACCTCAAGGGGCGGCTAAGGCGGATTGGACCTTCATCCTCGGCGGTGGCGGCCTTTACACGCCGGACTACGAAGGGTCGGACGACTACCGGTTTCGCGCCTTGCCGTATTTCCGCGTTCAGTATCAGGACTGGCTGTCGCTATCCGTGCCGGAGGGCTTGAAGCTGACCGCGCTGAACGACGGTGGCTTCAAGGCGGGCGCGATCGTAGGCTACCGGTTCGACCGCGATGCCGGTGACAATATCGCGCTGGCGGGCTGGGGCGACGTCGACGGCGCGCTCGAGCTCGGCGCGTTTGCGGAGTACAAAATCGACGCGTTCAAACTGTCCCTTGAGGCGCGCCAGGGGGTCTCGGACGATGTGGGGCTGATCGCGACGCTCGGCCTGCGCTACGAGACGCGGATTGCCGGCGCCATGGTCTCCCTCGGTCCGAAGGTCTCGTGGGTCGATGATGATTATGCGCAGACCTATTTCGGTATCACTGGACCGCAAGCGGCGGCTGCGGTGCATCCCTACGCGCCGTATGCGGCCGATGGAGGTATCAAGGATTACGGCTTCGGTCTGACTGCTGTCGTCCCGCTCGGCGATGCGTGGTCGTTGACCGGCATCGCCAGCGTGAGCCAGTTGACGGGCGATGCGGCCGATAGCCCGATCGTCGCGCGCGAGGGGTCGGAGACGCAGGTCACGCTCGGCCTGTTCGCAGGCTACCGGTTCTGAACTAGCCCGTAACGCCGGGCGGCGCTTGTTCGCGGCGGCGTTTGTTGTCTTCTTCGCGCGAGATCGCGACAGTGCCGATTTTGGCGCGCAGGTCGGGGTGCTTGTCCACGAACGCGAGGAAGTCGGCGCGGCCGAGCGTCAGGAACTGGCAGTAATCGATCGCCGTCACGTCGGCTGAGCGCGGCGCGCCGGAGAGCAGGCCCATCTCGCCGAAGAAGTCGCCGGCGGTCAGTTTGATCGGTTGGCCGGGGACGGCGACTTCGACCGCGCCTTTGGCGATGAAGAACATCTCCTCCGCGTTATCGCCCGCGCGGATCAGGCGCGTGCCGGGGCGGGCGGAACGCGGTTTGAACAGTGTGAGGAGTTCGGAGCGCTTGGCGTCGTCGAGGCCGGCGAAGACGGGGAACTTTGCGGCCAGCTCTTCGGGCTTGAGCGCGACTGGCGCGAGCGCGCGCTTGCGTTCCTCAAGGTCCATCTCGAGTTCGAGCAGCTTACGCTCTTGCGACGGTTCGAGGCGGGCGGTTAGTTGCGGGTGCGCCTTGAACCAGCGTGACGCCGGCGCGATCAGCGCGAAGGCGAGCGGGTTCAGCGTCACTGACAAAAGCGCGCCTGCCAATATCAAGTCCCGCCCTTGTTCGGGCATCAATCCCAGCGCGATGCCGAGTGCCGCCAGGATGAAGGAGAATTCGCCGATCTGCGCGAGGCTCGCCGACACGGTGAGCGCGGTCGAAAGCGGGTAACCCATGACGAGCACGATCGCAAAGGCCGCAATCGACTTGCCGATCAAGATGATGAAGAGGACGGCCAGCACCGCGAGCGGCTCGCGCACCAGGATCGTGGGGTCGAACAGCATCCCGACCGACACGAAGAACAGCACCGCGAACGCGTGTTGCAGGGGCAGTGCTTCGGCCGCGGCGCGTTGGCTCAATGGCGTGTTCGAGAGCACGACACCGGCGCAGAACGCACCGAGCGCAAACGACACGCCGAAGATCTGCGCAGCACCGAATGCTATGCCAAGCGCGATCGCAAGCACCGACAGCGTGAAAAGTTCGTGCGAGCCCGTGCGCGCCGCTTGACCCAAAAGCCACGGCACGAAGCGCGGTCCGACAACGATGACCAGCGCGACGAAGGCTAGGATTTTGAGGATCGTGAAGGTGAGCAGCAGGCCGATGTTGCCGCCGGCCGCCGGTGCGGCAGCGCCATGCGCGTCGGCGAGCGGCACGCTGCCCGACAGGGCCGCAAGCGGCGGCAATAGGACGAGTGTCAGCACCATCGCCAAGTCCTCGACGATCAGCCAGCCGACGGCGATGCGTCCGTTCGGCGTTTCGACGGCGCTTCGTTCGTCCAATGCCCGCAGGACGACCACCGTGGACGCGACCGACAGAGCGAGCCCTAAGACCAGCCCGCCGCCGATCGACCAGCCCCAAAGGCCGGACGCGACAGCCATTGTGATCGCGGTCGCGACGGCAATCTGGCCGATCGCGCCGGGCACCGCGATCCAGCGCACAGCCATCAGTTCGCTGAGCGAGAAATGCAGGCCGACACCGAACATCAGAAGAATGATGCCGATCTCGGCAAGCTGACTTGCGATCTCTGCGTCGGCAACGGGACCTGGCGTGAACGGCCCTAGCGCAATGCCCGCGAGCAAGTAGCCGACGAGCAGCGGCAGGCGCAGGCGATTCGCGATGAAGCCGAAACCGAACGCAAGCACAAGGCCGCCAACGACAGTCACCACAAGTTTGGCTTCATGCTCCATTCAGCTGTATCCGAAGTGTCGCGCGCGTTAACAGCGCAGGGACGTGTCACTGTCCCCGCATTGATGCCGCACCGGTGCGCCAAGCGCAAGGCGAAGCGGGTGGCGTGGTTATAGAGGCAAGCCTTCCGCCGAGGTGCCTGTTTTCAGCGCTGCCAACGCTTCGCGCAGCAAGCGAATGTCGGCGGCGATGTCGAAGTCGGGTGGGCGGTGGGTCATGCCTAGGCGCACAACGACCATGCGCTCGGACGGGATGATGTAGATGCGTTGGCCGCGGTTGCCGGAGGCGAAGAACGTGTCGCGCGGCATGCCGGCCTTGGTGCGCAACACGGCGAACTCGTCTTCGCTCTCGTTCGTCCAGAAGCCTGCGCCGTAGCTTGAGGCCGCTGTCGCTTTCTTGGAGTACGCGACCCATCCTTCCGGCAGTATGCGCGTGCCATTCGCGGTGACGCCGTCGTTGAGGAACAACTGGCCGAAGCGGGCCCAGTCGCGCGCCGGCGCCAAGATGCTTGTGGAGGCAACTTGCGTGCCCACGCCGTCGAACTCCATCGTGACGCGGCGCATGCCGGCGGGTGCAAACAGTTCGTCTTGCGCGAAACGCACGTAGCCCGCTTGACCACCGCCAATGGCGCGCTTCACGATATCTGCGACGATGAGCGTGTTGGCGCTTGTATAGTCGAACCTCGTGCCTGGTGCGGTGGCGAGCGTGCCGGTATGCGCGTAGGCCGCCATGTCGTTCTCAACATAGAGCATCCGCGACACCGGATCGAAGCCGGAGCCGGTTTCTTCAAGTGCGAGGCCCGAGGCCATGCGGATCAGATTGTCGAGCGTGATCGTGGCGCGCGGATCGTTGGCATTTCGCCACGCTGCGACGGGGGCCGGGGCATTGACGTTGAGCTTGACTTGACCTGCGAGGATGCCCACGAGCGCGTTCGTCACGGATTTAGCGATGGAGAAACTGGGCAGCGGCGTCTCCGGGCCGATACCGGTTGCATATCTCTCGGCGACGATGCGGCCGTCTTTCACGATGACGACGGCCTTGATGCGGCGGGGGATTTCGTCTTTCGGTTCGGCGAAGATGTTGTCGAGTGCCGCGCGGAGGGCGGCGTTGCCGGTTTCGAACGTGGGTTCTTCCACGAGCGGCTCGGCTGTCGCGATGGCTGCGGGTACCGCAATACTATCCGCGTACTCCAAGCGGCAGCCATAGCCCGGATGGTACGAGGCCTTAGCGCCGAGGATTCCCACGACCGACGCTTCAACCGTGTTCGCGTCGGGGTCGACGCTGTAGCGCAGGAACGGGCCGGCGACCGAGGCCTGCGGCCGCACAGTTTCGACGAATGCCGCTTCCGGGTCGAGCTTCGACACGAACGCCGCAGAACACACAGTGTGCGCGGCCATCCCCGACGCAACGCGCAATGCGCGGTCGGGGCGGAAGGCGACTGCCGCCGCCAGCAACGCTATCAAGATGCCGTATCTGATCCAGCGTCCCACGCTGCCCCCGCTCAGTCCTGTGCGAGCGTTAGCAAGCTTGACGCAGTTGCACAAACCGAGAGTGTTCCGGCGCTTACTTCGCGCGGCCTTGGGCGGCCCCGGTGCTGCTTCGCAAGGCGAGTTTGTTCGGATCGCCCGCCCATTCCCAGTGCCAGGGTTCGAAGACGTAGTTCACAAAGCCAAACCGGGCGGCGTTCTTGACGAGCCAGCGGTAGGCCGGTGTCTTCGTTTGGTGGAGACGGTTCTTGTCGTCGCTGCTGACGGGTGAGAAACCAGCGGCGGCACCGACGTAGAGATCGACTGCCGTGCCCGTCCGATGGGCGGAGCACTTGGCTTTGGCGATGCCGTTGCATTTGCCGCCTGCGCATCGTGCGGCGTCGTACTCGGGCGAGCGGTAGGCGGAGACGATGGTCAGCATCTCCTTGTCGCGGGCGATGCGGCGGTCTTCGGCGCGCGCCGCGGCGATCATGGCGCGCAGCGCTTTGAGCGCATCGGCGTCCAGTTCGGTTTGCTTACCCAGCCAGCCCTCGCGCGGGCGCGCATCTGCGAGGTCGTGGCCGGCAGCGGGTGCCGGGCAGCTGCCTTCGGCGAACGCTGCGATGAAGGGCCGTGCGCTTTGCCAGGTATGCTTCATTTGGGCGAGCGTCGCATCGTCCACGGCGCCTGACGGCTTGATGCGATGGCGCGATTGCCACGTCGCGAGTTTGGCTGCGAAGCGCTTGCTGTCCGGCGCACAGGCCGTGCCGATCGTGCGGCCGATCTGAGGCGCATAGACGCGCCAACCGGTTTCGGTGCGGCCGAACGGTTTTAGTTCCGCCGTTTCCAGCGTCATCGCATTGTTCACCGCACTCGTCTCATAGCGCGGGCCGTCGCTGCAGCTTGGGTAGAGCAGGGCGATGCGCCCGGGCGTCGCTTCGCCGACGCCGAACCAGGTGACGATGAGGCTTGCACTTGCGATTGTTGCGAAGAATGTTTCCATGACCCTTACGCCTCTAAACGAAGTGACACGTCGCGTGGCGTGAAGAATTCGCAATGTCGGCGCGCGCTGCCACCTGCGCTTGTGCGCAGGGTGGAACGAGCGTTACGCTCGCACTCATGAGCAACGAGAATGCGGTAGAGGTCGTGCAACGCGCGCAGGCGTTGGTGGGCGAGGGGCCGGTTTGGATCGGTGCCCAACAAACGCTCTATTGGATCGACATCAAGGGCTTGCAGATCCACGCGTTCCACGTGCTGTCGGGCACGTCGCGAAGCTGGCCAGCACCGGAGCGGATCGGAGCGTTGATCCCGCGGGCAGGCGGCGGGTTCGTGGCGCTGGCGAAAGGCGGCATCAAGCTGACGGACGTACCGTTCACGGCGTTTGAACCCGTGATGCATCCGGACAGCGACCGGCCGGGCAATCGCTTCAACGACGCGAAGTGCGATCCGGCCGGGCGTCTATGGGCGGGCACGATGGATGACGAGGAGAAAGAAGCGACGGGGCGGCTCTATTGCCTCGATAATCTCAAGACGGCGCGCCGTTTCAAAGACAACGTGAATTTGTCGAACGGGCTCGGTTGGAGTCCGGACGGACGCACCATGTACTTCGTCGAGACGTTGCGCAGTGTGATTTGGGCTTACGACTACGACGTGGATGTGGGCGTTGCCACGAACGAGCGGGTGTTCGTAACAGTGCCATCAAGCGATGGCTGGCCGGACGGCATTTGCGTCGACGCCGAAGGTTGCGTTTGGCTCGCGCATTGGGGCGGCTGGCGGTTGACGCGGTTCACGCCGGGCGGACGCATCGATCACGTGCTGAAGATGCCGGTGCCGCAGGTGACGAGTTGCGCGTTCGGCGGTGCGAACTTAGAGACGCTCTATATCACCACGGCCGCTATCGGCTTGGACGCGACCGTGCCGCTTTCGGGCAGCCTCTTTGCGGTGAAGCCGGGCGTGCGCGGATTGCCGGTTGCATCGTTCCGCGGCTAGCCTTTTGGTTTGGACTTTTTGGCACTCTTCTTTGTACGCGCAGGTGTCGCCTGCGCAGCGCGCGCCGGCGCCGGGATGGCCGCCGCCTTCTCGCCGGCATGCTTCACCGGCACGTTGAAGGCGCAGATGTCCAGGTTCTTGGCGACACGTTTGTAGAAATCCGGCGCCGGGTTGCGGCGTTGGGCTTTGAAGTCACTGAACTCCTTCGACGTTGTGTCCATCACTTCGATGCGCGGACGGTCGGAAGCGGACATGTCGGCCGCCATGCGGACGCGCTCGATCGTGTCGCGCTTGGATTCGTTCTTGATGACGCCGCTATCGACCTTCGGATCGCCGCGGTTCAGCTTCTGCACGTATTGCATGCCTTCGAGAACGCGCCCGAAAGCGGTTAGATTGCGATCGAGCCGGCGCGGGGCCTGGCCGATCGGGATATAGAACTCCGTGCCGCCGGTGTTGGGGTCCGTGTCGCGCGCCATTGCGACGGTGCCCGGGCAATGCAGGATCCACATGCGCGCTTCGTCCCAATCGCGGCCAACCGGGAAGCCGTCGAGGTGGCCGACTTCCTTCGCGAACAGGTCGGGCGAGCCTAAGGGCACGAATGGTGTCTTGCCGGTGATCTTTTGGTCGAACTCGGCATTCAGCGCCGGCCATTCGGGGAGCTTCTTGTCGTCGCCTTCGCCGACGCCGCCTTGTGCGACGAAACCGTCGATGACGCGGTAGAAGCTTTTGTCGTCGTAGAACTTAGCGCGGACGAGCGCGCGAAATCGTTCCGCGTGTTTCGGTGCGAAGTCGGGCGCGAGTTCGATGAGGACGCGGCCGTACTCCAGTTCCATCACGACAAGGTTTTCGGGATCGACCTCGCGCCACTCGTCGGCTTTGGCGGCCAGCGCGAACGCCGCCGCTGCAAAGGCCATCGTCACTGCAAACTTCTTCATCATGTCCCCCTTGGGGTTTCAGTATAGCGCGTCAGGTCCAGGTGCCGAACGCGTTGACGATCTCGTGTTGTTTACAAAAGTCGCGCAATTCGGTCACCGCTTGCAACCGCCCGCCGAATTTCTCCCTGAGCAATACCCCTGCGAGTTTCGTGACCTCGGCGGGAGGGATCGTCACCCAGAATTCGTACTCGTCGTGGCCGAACGTGAGTTTCGCGGTCGGGCCCTTGTCGTAGGCATGCAAACGGATCGCGCCGTCGGCTTGAAGCTGTAGGCGCACGGAGCGAAATTCCGCGCCGTCCTGCCGGGCAATTTCGATGTCGCTGCCGTTGTTTTCGCCGGACATGCGGGTCCTTGTCGTGGCTGCCAGGGGTCGCAATGAGGAGGAAGACTACCAGCAGTCGCAACGAGCCCGAAATTGCCAGTTGGCGGACCTTTCGCACGGTTAAGGCGCCCCCTATTATCGAATCGATTGAGTCGGGGAGGGAAGATCTATGAAAGTTTCACGCGCAGCTCTGTTGATTGCGGTCGCCGCGATGGTGGCGGGACCGGCGATGGCTGCCAAAAAGAAGGCGGCGCCGGCGCCAAAGTGCATCAAAGACAAGGTTTTGACGGCGTTCCAAATGCGCATGCTGCAGACCGAACTCGTGGTCGGTGCCCTGTCGTGCAAAATGACGCCGCGCTACAATGAATTCGTCGTTGGCTATCGCCCGGATCTGATGACGGCGCACAAGACGATGATGAAGTATTTCGGCCGGGAGTCGCGGCTCGAGGATTACAAGTCGCGCACCGCGAACGAGGCCTCGCAGCGCAGCCTCGCGAACATCACCGAGTTTTGTCTCTATTCGTCGGCGCTCTATGACAAGTTGCTCGGGCCGGAGAAGTTGAAGCTTGCCGAGTTCGCGATGAACGAACCTGTGGCAAACCGGCATGGCCAAGACGTCTGCGGGACGCCTGCGCTCGTAACCGCGTCGACCACCGGAAAGGTCGTTCCGATGCCGCGGGCGAAGCCTGAGGTGGCGGGTGCAGCAGTTGCGCCAGCCTCGACAGAGGCAAGTGCCACGACACCAGCTCCGGCGCAGCAGTAGTCTTGCGTTCAAATGCAAAGGGCGGGTCCCGCGGGACCCGCCCTTTTCTGTTTCTGTGACCAAGCGCCAGTTAGTTCAAGTTGATTTCCGAGCGGCGGTTGCGCGCTTCCATCTCGCGGTCACCGGTCTGGACCATCAACGTCGTCTCGCCGCGGCCGCTGGCCGAAATGGCGCCGGCAGGAATGCCTTCGCTCACAAGCGCCTTCTTCACGTTGCCCGCGCGGCGGTTCGAAAGGCGCATGTTGTAGCCATTCGAGCCCACGGTGTCGGTGTGGCCGGTCACGACGATCTGCACGATACCGTCTTGGCGGGCGACAGCGGCGGCCTCGCGTACGACTTCCATTGCGCCGGCGTTGAGGTTCGCCTTGTTGAACCCGAAATAGACGATGAACTGGCGCGGTGCCGGCGCAGGTCCGGGCGGCGGTGCGCTCATCACAGGCTGCGGCGCCATCGGTTCGGCATCTGCCTGCAGGTCGAAACGCAGACCGACGGTGACCGAGTGGTTTTCATTGTCCATCTCGATCGCGCCGGGCCCGAAGAGATCGAACTGCGGCTGCTCGCTCGTCATGAAGCGGTAGGTCAAAACGAAGTCGAGGCGGTTTGTCAGCTCGTGCGAAAGCTGCACGAGCGCCTGGCCGGCGAAGACGAAGTCGTCATCGTCGGCGAGCGCGAACGGCGTGTCGGCTTCGATCAAGGCGGCGCCGAGGCCGATACCGACCGAAAGCGCGGTGCGCTCCGAGATGTCGATGTCATGGATGAAGTTCAGCATCAGCGTGCCTTGGTGAACTTCGCTGGAAGGAAGGGGGGCGCAGCCGCCGCCAAAGTCGACGCAATCGACCTCGTTCTCGCGCCAGCCGGCTTCGAGTTCCATGCGCCAGTTCGTTTCCCAGCGGTAGCCGACTTCGACGAAGGCGGTCCAGCCAGATTCGAATTCGGCTTCCCAATTGACGGGCGGCAGGCCGACGCGATCCAAAGCCGCGTCGTCGAGCCAGTTCGCGCCGCCTTCAAGGCCGACGTACCACCCTTGCGGACGGTGACCGGCCGAAGCGCTGGTCGCGAGCGCATAAATCGACAGCCCCAAGGCCGAAGCCAGCAGCGCATTCTTCAACATCTGATAGTCCCCCACATTCATCCGGCGAACTGGCGATGGTTTTTTTCGCCGTAGAGCCGAACTTCCCCGGGAACGAATCAGCAATATGGAGGTGCACGGGTCAAACGAATCCGAGACGTTCGCTTAACTTCGGCGGGGAACTGTGCCCGTAAAGACAAAGAGCGGCCCTTGCAGGGCCGCTCTCGTGCATCCAATGGTTGAAAAAACGGGCTTTGGTTAATTCAGATCGATCGTTGCCCGGCGGTTTTGCGGCTCTTTTACGCCGTCCGCGGTTTGGACCAGAAGCTCGGTTTCGCCGCGGCCTGTGCTGGTGATGGCGCCGTTCGGGATCCCTTGGCTGACCATCTCGGCCCGGACCGTGTTCGAACGGCGAACGGAGAGGCGCTGGTTGTAGCTGTTCGAGCCGACCGTGTCGGTATGACCGGTGATAAGGATCGAGGCCGAGCCACCTTGCTTGGCCGTGGTAACGGCTTCCGAGATCACGCGCTGCGCCTCAGATGTCAGCACGTACTTGTTGAATCCGAAGAAGACGATGAACTGACGCGGCGGTGCTCCGCTTGACGGCGGCGGCGCGGAAGGCCCCACTGGCGGCGCGACATATGAGGCCTCCGGCGTCGTGAGTGCGTAGCGGATCCCGAACGTCGCTGCGTGCTTGCCGTAATCGTCGCCGAGCAGCACGTTAGTGTTCGGCCCCGGGAACACGAGGCGGTAGTCCGGTTCCATCACGCGCAGATAGCGATAGTTGAGGAACAGCTGCGTCCGGCGCGTCACCATGTAGTTGATGCCGGCGATCCCTTGGTAGGCAAAGTTCCAGTTGTCGTCTTCTGCGGTGCCACCTGGCGCGGTAAGCGTCAATTCTGTGTTCGAAAAATCACCGCCTGCACCCGCGCCGAGCGACAGCGAAAGCTTGTCGGTGAGCGACAGATCGTAGAGGACGTTGACCATCGCAGTCGCTTCCCAGAGCGTTCCTGCGGAGTTCGCGAATGGGACGCCCGCTCCATTCAAATAACTTTCAAGATCATTGTCGCGATAGCCCGCTTCGAATTCGACGCGGAAGTGGTTCCAGCCGTAGCCGACGGTCGCGAGCGCGAGCCAGCCGGTTTCAAATGTCGACTCTCTGGCCAAGCCGTTGTTCGTGTGGCCCCAGTCGTCCACCCAATTGCCACCGCCTTCGAGGCCTAAGTACCAGCCGTCGATGTGGGCTGCGGTTGCAGTTCCGGCGCACGCCAAGGCGAACGCCGAGCCAAGCATGGCTGCTCTCAAACTCATAAGACACCCCTTTCAGTGTTGTTTTTGCTGACCACCAAATTCTTGATGGCCGCCCCTTCTTTTCGAATCCGGGGTGCCGCTGTTGGGCGTCCAAGTCAAACACAAGCATTCGTTGGTGTTGCATTCCGCAGAAATGCAGCGAAAACGAAAACGAGAAGAGCGGGCGTTGGCCCGCTCTTCGACTCCCGGTTGTCGGGATTCCTGTTGATTCGGCCCGCGAATCGCCGCGGGCGTTACTTCATGTCGATCGTGGCGCGCCGGTTTTGCGGCTCTTTCACGCTATCGCCGGTGCGAACCATTAGATCGCCTTCGCCGCGGCCCTCGGTCGTGATGGCGGCTGCGGGTATGCCGTTGCCAGCCAGGGCCGCGCGAACGGCACTCGCCCGCCGTTCGGAGAGACGTTGATTGTAGGTGGGGGAACCTGAGCTGTCGGTGTGCGCGACGATGTGAATCGCTGCCGCACCGAACTCCTTCGCGGCACCGGCCGCATCGCTGACCACGCGTTGTGCTTCGGGCACCAGATCGGCGCTATCGAGGCCGAAGAACACGATGAACTGCGGCGGTGCTGCCGGGGGCGGCGGCGGCGGCGGGGGAGGCGCGGCCGGGGGCGGCGGCGCTACGTCCGGGCGCGCGCGGCCGCCGTCGAACGCGAAGCGCAAGCCTAACGTTGCGGTGTGCTTGCCGAGGTCACCCAGGAACGCCGTGTGCTGCACAGTGTTCGGTGCAGTTGTGGCCGTGTACTCCGGCGCGTCGACTTGCAGGTAACGGTAGTTTACGAAGAGCTGGGTCTGGTCGCCGATCGCATAGCTCAAACCCGCAATGCCTTGGTAAGCGAAGACCCATTCGCCATCGTCGAAGCCAAGCACGCCGGCGTCGAGGTTTGCTTGGTCCGCACCGGCGCCTGCGCCGACGGTCAGCGTGAGGTGCCGCCCCAGCGCGATGTCGTACAGCAGGTTTGCCATCACCGTGAATTCGCTCAAGTCGCCGTCGGGAGCCAAAGCACCAGGGACAGGAAAGATCTCGCGCAGGCTTTCGATTTCGTTTTGGCGGTAGCCGAGCTCGAGTTCGGCCCGCATGTTGTTGCCGAACGCATAACCCAACGTGCCGAAAATGGCCCAACCGGTGTCGAAGTCCGCGTCGTAAGTCGCGCTCGTGCCGATAACGCCACTGGTGGCGGTGACTTGGCTAAATCGTTCACTGCCGACCCAACCAGCGCCGCCTTCGATCGCGGCGTAGGTACCGCGCAGTTCGTTGGCGCTCGCGTGCGATGTCAACGCAAGGACTGCTGCACCGGCAAGCAACGTTCGTTGAAGTCTCATTTGGTAGCCCTTCTTGGCGGCCGGCGAGGTGAAGAATCTGAATCGCCGCGCTTTCATCTGTTGTCGCGCGGGTAGCCTTAATCGAATGTAAATTTGGTCTGTCACACCGGCGGACAAAAAAAGAAGGGCGACATCGCTGCCGCCCTTCACACCACACGGAGGATAGTTCACTTCACTCTAGTCACTTAGTCCGCTCAGGTAGTTCCGTTTAGTTCAGATCGATCGTCGCGCGGCGGTTTTGCGGTTCCTTCACGCTGTCGCCGGTTTGGACCATCAGCTCAGCTTCACCGCGGCCCGCCGTCGAGATCGCGCTCGCCGGGATGCCGTGACCCGCGAGGGCCTCTTTGACGGTTCCCGAACGGCGCATCGAAAGCGCGTTGTTGTAGCGGTCGGAGCCCACGGTGTCGGTGTGGCCGACGACCATGATCGAGGCCGAGCCGTATTCCTTCGCAGCCGCAGCCGCATCAGCAACGACGCGCGCTGCTTCTGCCGTCAGGTTCGACTTGTTGAAGCCGAAGAAGACGATGAACTGTTTCGGCGAGCGCGGCTGGACCTGCGGAGGCGCTTTCGGCGGCATCGGCGCGCGGTCGGCCTGGAGATCGAAGCGCATGCCGATGAGAACGGTGTGGTCCGACTTCTCCCACTCGATAAGTACGCCGCCACCGCCGGGGTGCGACGATTCCGGGTCGTCAGCCAGCAAGTAGCGATAGTCGGCGTAAACCTGCCAACGGTCGGTCAGCTCGTAAGCAACCTGCGCGATCAACTGACCGGCAACGACGTAGTCGTCCAGTTCGGGCTCTTGCGAGTAGTTGGCGATCTCAGCATCGGCTACGACGAGGACGCCGCCCACACCAGCACCGACTGACGCGCTGAAGCGGCCGCCGAGTGGGATATCATAGATAACGTTGACCATCTGAGAGAGTTCCCAGATGCCTTGGTTACTGCCGGGGTCGGTGCAGGTCGTGTCGCCTGCGAACGTGGTGATGCAATCGATGTTGTTGTCGCGGTAGGCGACTTCGAGTTCGGCGCGCCAGCGGCCCCAGTCGTAGCCCATGGCGCCGGCAACGGCGTAGCCGACGTCATATTCGTTGTGGGCGCTGGCTGTCTCGCCGCCGCTGACGCTGTAGTCGGCGTCGTTCAGCCAATTCCAGCCTGCCCCCAGGCTCATGTACCAGCCGTTTGCGGCGCTGGCGGTTCCTGCGAGCGCCAGAGCGGTCGCGGCAAGCAATGTCGTACGTAGTTTCATGGAAAAGTATCCCTCCTTCGCGTGGTACAACCACGGATGCAGGGAAATGGTTAATAAGTCGTTAATTCGACCCCAGATGTGGTGCTGTTGGGTCTAGATGTTGTGTCTGCGTTGCAACAATGCGGTTGTCCAGCAATGTGCGAACAAAGAAAAAGGGCGGGTCTCTGTGAGACCCGCCCTTCAAGCTTTGGCGTTGTGATCGACTAGTTCAGGTCGATCGTGGCGCGGCGATTCTGAGGCTCTTTCACCGAGTCGCCGGTCTGCACCATGAGTTCCGACTCGCCCTTACCAGAGGTCGAGATCGAGCCATCAGACACGCCTTTGCCGACCAGGTTGGCCTTCGCAGCGTTCGCACGGCACTCAGAGAGCTTCTGGTTGTAGCCAGGCGAGCCGACCGTGTCGGTGTGACCGACGATGCGGACCGAGGCCGAACCACCCGACTTCGCAGCCGAAGCCGCTTCGCTCAACACCGCATCGGCTTCCGCCGTGATGTTGCACTTGTTGAAGCCGAAGAAGATGATGAACGTCTTCGGTTGTGCAGGCGGCAGCGGCGGCGGAACGACGACCGGCGGCGGAGCCGGCGGATCGTTGTAGCCATAACGCAGGCCGACCGAGATTGTGTGCTTCGTCAGTTCCATCTCAGATTCGGTCTCAACCGAACCGCCAGGGAAGCCGACGCGAATTTCCGCTTCGTCAACCCAGAGGTAGCGATAGTTGACCATCAGATCCAAGTGTTGGCTGATGCGGAAGTTCGCGCCCACCAAACCTTGAGCGGCGAAGCCGAAATCCTGGTCTTTCGTGCCGGTGAATTCCGTGCGCGAGTTGTCCATACCGAGACCTGCGCCGACGCTGATACCGAAGCGGTCAGAGCTGAAGCGGAAGTCGTAGACGGCGTTGACCATGTACGACCACTCGGTCAACACGCCTTCCGTGTACGGTCCCCACACGCCGGGAAGCAGCGTCAAGCGATCGACATCGTTTTCGCGATAGCCGAGTTCGCCTTCGATACGCCAGTTCGAGTTGGAGAGCGCGTAGCCCACCGTGCCGAGCACGCCGTAACCTGAGCTGAACTCAAGCGTGTTAAGGCCCGAACCAACGAGTTCAGTGTCCGAGACATTCACGTAAGCGCCTTCGAGACCGACGTACCAGCCGTCGCGCTCATAGCCTGCGTTCGCAACGCCGGTCGCCAGCACCAACGCCGACGCAGCCATCAATACTTTCTTCAAACCCATCGCACCCCTCGCTAGACAATCTTCGCGAAACGCCGCGAAAACCCCCAAAAAAAACACCAGTTCGCCCACTTTAACGACGTACAACCCCCTGTTGGCTCGTCCGTCGGGCTTAGTTGCGACACTACCCGCAGTGCGAGCATGGGTACAGCAGAACCAGTAAGAATTCGGCACGCCTCGAACCCTTTATGGCTCAAATGTTGCCATCGAGACACATGGTGAGCTACATATGCCGCGTCACCGGGTGATAGCGAAAAGGTCATATTTTCCGCCCTATTCCTGGTTCTGTTAACTATGCGAAGGCGGCGTTTTCCGCTGTCCCGCCGGATGCAAAGGAAACCCGGTGCTCAATCCCGACCTGAACATTCCCTCGCTGGCGGCAGAGTTTGCGGCGCGAAAGCGAATTCAAATTTCGAACGCGCTTGAACCTAGGGTTGCGGAAGATATCGCCGGGGTGCTGCAGCACCGAACCAAATGGATGCTGGCGTTCAACCGCGGCCCAGAAAGCGTGACGCTGAGCCAAGAGCAACTGTCCGCGACCGGGCCGGAGGGCATCGGCCGGATTCTTCAAGAGTGTCAGCGCAATGCGCAAAGCGGATTTCAGTACGTCTACTCCAGCTATCCGATCGTCGATGCAATCGTGAACCGGCGCGATGCTGGCCATCCGCTGCACGCCGTTTTGGAGGCGATCAACGCGCCGGGCTTTCGCGGCTTCATCGAACGTGTCACCGGCGTATCGGGGCTCGTCAAAGCGGACGGGCAGGCGACGCTTTACTCCCGCGGCAACTTCTTGACGTTCCACAACGACTTCGACGCGCGCAACAAGCGGCGCATCGCCTATGTGCTTGGGTTCACGCGAAAGTGGCGGACGGATTGGGGTGGCTTGCTGGAGTTCTACGACGCCCAAGGCAACGTCGATTTGGGACTGCCGCCGCGGTTCAACGTGCTGAACCTGTTCGAGGTCCCGGTCAATCATTCGGTCACGTATGTGACGCCGTTTGCGACCGAAGGGCGTTACAGCATCACGGGTTGGTTCTCGGCGGCTTAGCATCGTTCAAGCCGGCACAACGTCGAAGGCCACAGTCAGCCGTTCGCTTTGCGAGTTGAACGGTACGGTCCCGTGCCAGAAGTAGGAAGGGAACAAGATTAGGTGCCCAACTTGCGGCTGAATCAGACGGCCGATCTTCTCATGCGCCCCCAGTTGCAGACTGGTCTCGCCCATCTTGAACCAACCGGGTTGCGCGGCGGCATCGATCGTATCGGGTGGCAGGTTCACGTAGTAGGCCGAGCTGATCCAACCCATCGGGTGTGTGTGGTTCGTGTGATAGCCGCCCTCGCGCAGACACACCGACCATGAGCCCGAGAAATCGAACTTGCTGGATTTGCGCGCAAAGAAAGGGTGGGCCGGGTCATCGGGCATTGCAGCGATATAGCGGGCGATCACCTTTTCCAGCTGCTCGCGCAAGAGCCTGACCAACGGTTCATCGCGGTCGAACAGGGCGCCGAAGGTTTGCGTGCCGCCGCGCAGCGTCTGGTCGGTCGGGTGGTTCTTCGTGGCATGAAGCATACGCAAGCGTTCGGCAAGCGCGGCATTGAAGGCCCCTTCGTCCGCAAAGCCCGCCGGCGGATCGATGCGGAAGACTTTCGCGATCTCGGAAAAATCGGCCAAACGGCGATGCCGGTCGTCGCCCAATATCTGCAGCGCCGTGGTGTGCATCGCCAGGATGCCCTGATCGATTGGAAAGCGCGCGACCGCAGAAGAACTCTCGTCGAGGGCTTCGCCATGGCGTCCGGCCTTTAGTAGCGTCTCCAGCAGATTCTGCGCGAGCTGTGCTGTGCCGGGCGCGCATGCCACCGCTCTTCTATGGTGATCGATCGCGCGCTCGTGGTCGCCAGTCATCGACAATGCGCGCGCTATCGCGTCGCTAATTTGAGGGTCGTCCGGTGCCGACCGCGCGGCGACGGACAGCTCCTTCAGGGCTTCATCGGATTGGCGAATGCGCAGCAGTTCGTTGGCGTAAGAAACTCGAAGCTGCACGTCGGCCGGCCGCGCGGCCAGCGCCATAGGAAACGACCCCAGATAGCGTTCTGTCTGTCCGGTTTGCCACAGCATTTCGTTGAACAACCGGTGCGCGTCGATGTTGGAAGGGTTTGCTTCGACGGCGCGCTCGAACGCCTTCGCGGCTTCGCCGTTGCGTTCCAGCGAGCGCAGGGCATTGCCGAGGCCGATCCAGCTGGCATCCGATGCGGGGCGCAATTTGAGGGCTTGGCTATAGGCTCGCTCGGCGGCGGCGTAGTCGCCGCGGGCTAGAGCGACTTGCCCCAGATTGTGATGCGCGGTCGGGGAGGCCGGCGAAAGCGCAGTCGCGCGGCTTGCGGCAGCCGACGCGCCGGAAAGGTCGCCGAGCTTGGCAAGCACAAGGCCCAACGCTTCGAACGCACCGGCGTGGTTTGGGTTTGACCGCGTTGCAGTTTCGAGCAGCGCGCGCGCTTCCGCTGGGTTCTTGTCCAGCAGAACCAGGGAGAGATTGTAGCCTGCGTCCGGATAGTCCGGTTTCAAGGCAAGCGCCCGGCGGAAGTGGCGTTCGGCTTCATCCGGTTTTCCCGCGGCAACGAGTGCGCCGCCCAGGTTGTTGTGGACGTGGGCCTGGTTTTCGACTTCGGAGAGCGAAGCCCGGAAGTGAGCGATCGCTTCGTCGATACGGCCGGCACGACGATGTACCACGCCCGTCAGTTGCAGCAGATCGGGGTGGTTCGGCGTTTCGCGGAGCAACGCCGTCAGGGCGGCGAGCGCGCCGGCAAGTTCGCCGCGCCCAATCTGGGCGACCGCTGCTTGGACCTTGGCTTGAAGGTTGCCGCTCATTGCGCGGTTGAGAATAGAACACGTGGCCTAGCACACAAAGAAAAACGGCGACCCTTTTGGGGCCGCCGTCTGCACCGTAGTTAGCGATGCTTTTGCTCTTAGTGCCTCCAGGTAACCGCCATGCGGTACTGGCGACCCAGCTGCTCGTACGTCGAGCCGTCGGTGTTGAACTGACCGTTGCCGATCGCACCCGCCCAAACCGGCGGCTGCTTGTCGAACATGTTGTCCACACCAGCGGTGAACGACAGGTCGTCCGTCATGTCCCAACGCGTAGCCAGGCCGTAGAGATTGTAGGACGGGATGCGTTCGAACCCGAAGATCGCATCTTGTGCCGCACCGGTGTAGTTCCAGCGCAGACCGAACGTCCAGTCTTCCAACACGTAGTTGAACTGCGTGGCGGCCTTGTGCTCCGCAATGATGCCGCCGATGCTGCCCACGAACAGGCCGACTTCGCCGTTGCTTTCGTCCGTCCATGTGTAGAACGAGCGGACGCTGAACGTGCCCGGAAGGCCGATGTCCCCTTCCATGTCCCACGCCCAGTTAAACGCGACGTCGACACCAGTGTACAGGCTGACACCGACGAAGTTCGCGAGAGACTGGTTGATCGCCGAGATGTTGCCCGGGATCGCATTCAGCGGGTCACGCGGAGCGTTCGCGCAGTCTGCGTTCAGCACGTTGCCGTTCGCCGCGATACAAGCGTTCAGGATCGTCGCAATCCCACGCTGGCCGATCTGGTTTTCCAGTTCGATTTCGTAGCGATCGACTGCGATGTCGAGCTTGCCAACCGGGAACCAATCCGGCTGGAACACGACGCCATAGGTCAACGTGTCGGCGATTTCCGGCTGGAGGTTCGGGTTGCCGAACAGGAACGCCTGCACCTGCGCGTTGTTTTGGTCGAACGTCGCCGAGTTGTAGACAACGCCGTTGCCCGCGAACCAGTTCGTACAAGCCGCGATACGAGCTGCCTGAGCCGGACCGACCAACAGAGCTACCGTGTCCTTGTCGCAAGGATCGGCATAGGCCGGGAAGTTTTGGTCGCCAGCGCGGAACAGTTCGAACACCGACGGTGCGCGCACCGCATGGTTTTCAACCGCGCGGAACTTGAGCCATTCGAACGGTGCCCATTCGCCACCGATCTTCCACGTTTCCGTGATGCCGGCGCCCGTCGAGTAGTCCGACTTGCGGTAGCCGCCGGTGAGCGACAGGTTTTCGAACAGCGTTTCGCCGGTGATCAGCGGAACTTCCACTTCGCCGTAGAGTTCGTAGACGTCGTAACCGCCTGCGATGTTCTTCTGCGCGTTGAAGCCGATGATGTCGCCCGCGTTCTTGAACGGATCGACGCGGCTGTCGAGTTCTTCGATGCGGTACTCAAAGCCGAGCGCCGCGCTGATCGCGCCTTCGCCCCACAGGTCGAACAGCTCGCCGGTCGTGTTACCCGCGATGATCGAACGCTCGTAGTTGATGACGTCCGTCGAGTTCACGCGGACGAAGTTGATCATGTCTTGCGACATCGAGAACACGCCCAACGGGTTGTTCGTCGTCGGTGTTGGAACGAACGCTGACGGGCCAGGGCCCGTTCTGGTCGGGAACGGACAGTTCGGCAGCGAGCCCAGCGGCTGGGGCTGTGCTGCAAGCGACGTCGTGTTACAGGCGTTCAACAACTGCGTCATCGCCGTGGCGCCGATGTTGTTGTTGTTTTTGACCGTCGAAGAGTTCTTCGAGATGTTGTGGTAGAGTTCCCAATCCCAATCGAGCGTGGGGATTACGCCGCGCAAGCCCTGCGTCGTCGAGAACGCGTTCGTCTCGATGATGCCGAAGCGGTTGCCGACCTGCGTGGTGCGGATGTTGAGCACGAAGTTCCGGTTGTCGAGACCCGGAATACCGCCGAACTGCAACGATGCGAGCGACAGAAGTTGCGGTTGCCCAGTGACGTAAGGGTTCACGACGACGTTACCGACGGTCGGGTCGAGGTCGTACTTCACCTGTAGACCGGTCGCCGGCGTCGCCGCGAGCTGTTGCGTCGACGTCGAGTTCGTGTACGTCGCGTCGAGGAAGGCCGTCATCACGCCATCGGGCAGGATGTCGTACTTGCCGAAGACCGCCGCGTTGTAACGCTCGTTGCCCAAGATCAGGAAGTTATCCGGTGCGAAGTTGTAACGGTCGCCGTCCGCGTCGGGCGCGCCACTGCTATCCGGGTGGATACAGTTCTGGAACGGTGCGATGCCGCCGCCGTTGCGGAAGCGGATCGTGCCGCCCGTGGACTGCACGCCGTTCGCCGCGCGGCAGTCGGCGTCGAGCGTCAAACCGCTGGCCAAGGTGATGTTGCCGACCGAGAAGCCGCCAACTGAGCCCCAAGGTGCCGTGCCCGAACCGCCGGAGAAGAACGGCAAGTTGCCGTTGTTGATGTCCGCTTGGTTCAGCGACGGGAAGATGTTGACACCGTCGGTCATCACGGCGCCCGCGTAACGCGAGAAGCCGCGCGCCTGCGCTTCAACCGCTTGGCGGTTGTAATACTGCAGCGCCATCTGGATCGAGCCGCGGTCGCCGTCGAACTTGCCGCCCATGATGGCGTTTGCTGTCCATGCCGGGGCTAGGCCGTCTTCGGTTTGGCTGTACTGCGAGCCGATCTCGATGCCCTGATAGTTGTCACGGAGAATGAAGTTCACCGCGCCGGCAACGGCGTCTGCGCCGTACACCGCCGAAGCGCCGCCCGTGATGATTTCGATACGCTCAAGCAGCGTCGCCGGGATCGTGTTCAAGTCGACGAGGCCCGAAGCCGACGAGGGGTTCGCGCGGCGGCCGTTGATCAACACCAGCGTACGGTTCGCACCGACGCCGCGAAGGTCAACCGTGGCGAAGCCGTTCAGCGATGGGTTGTTCGACGTGATCGTGACGCCAGGAATAACCTGCGGCAACGAGTTGATCAGCTGTTCCGTGTTGACCGTGCCGGTCAACTGAATGTCTTGCGCCGTAACGGTCGCAAGCGGGCTGATCGAGTTGAAGTCCCGGGCCTTAATGCGCGTGCCGGTGACCGTTACCTTTTCGACCTTTTCATCTTTGTCGCTGTCTTGCGCGTTTGCCGCGATGCCGCTGTACGCGACCATCGCTGCACCGGCCAGAAGCGCCGACTTGAATGCGATAGAACCCTTAGAATTCAACACGATATAGCCCCCTATTTACCGCGCCTGCGTCCCCAAAACCAAACCCCGAGTGCAACCTGCGTTCGCCCAAGCGCTGACAAACTCAGCGAAAACGTGCGGATCGGCCCGCTCCGTTCCCTTTTACACTTGCGTGCATCCTAGTGATGGGCTCAACCACCGTTCAAGGCAAAACGGAACGCTGTGGTCTCATTTGGCACAGGCTGTGGCTGAAGTGCATCATCAAGATGATGTGCTAGCCGGTTGATTTGTATCAACCATTTGCGCTGTGGCTCGCGACAGGCGTGTAGCGACAGTTGATCCTGACAGGGTGGCCTCATCAGGGCGTGCGGCTGGCGTAATAGAAAAGGGGAGGGCACCAGGCCCTCCCCTTCGGCAACTTCTACTTGGTGCGATCTGCTACTGCAAATCTATCGTTGCACGGCGGTTTTGCGGCTCTTTTACACCGTCGTCGGTCTTGACCATCAGGTCGCCTTCGCCCTTGCCGCTGGTGCTGATCGCGGCGTCCGGAATGCCCTTGCCGACCAAGTTCGACTTAGCAGCACCTGAACGGCACTCGGACAGGCGTTGGTTATAGGCAGGTGAGCCCGATGTGTCGGTGTGGCCGACGATTTGTACTTTTGCACTGCCTTCGGCTTTCGCCGTATCGGCGGCTTCACCCAACACTCTGTCGGCTTCCGCGGTGATGTCGCACTTATCGAAGCCGAAGAAGATGATGAACTGCTTTGCGCGCACCGGCGCTACCGGCGGCGGAGGTGGAGCCACGGGAGGCGGCGGCGGAGCCGCAACGTCGTCATAGCCCCAGCGGAAGCCCAAAGTCACCGTGTGCTTCGTCATGTCCATCGTGTCGGTTTCGCCGCCGACGTTCGTGAACTCCGGATCGTTCGCCCACAGATAACGGTAGTTCAGCATCACATCCCAATGCGGACCGACGCGGTAGCTCAGGCCCAAAATGCCTTGCGCCGCGAAGACAGCATCGTTGGCTTCGTTGCCTGCACCGCCGACGATGTCGCTGTAGCGCACAGCATCGACGCCAACGCCTGCGCCGAAATCGATCGACCAGCGCTTACCGACGGGTTGATTGTAGAGCGCGTTGAAGAAGCCGGTCCATTCGCTGAGTTCGCCTTCGACGAGGGGACCGACGGGTGCGCTGAACGTGATCTGATGGACGTCGTTGTTGCGATAACCGACTTCGAGTTCCATCCGCCAGTTGCCGTTAAAGGCGTGGCCGACTGTGCCGATAACGCCCCAGCGGTTTTCGAATTGGATTTCGCTGTACGACCAAGCGAGTAGATCTGTGTCGTTCACATGAACCCAACCGCCTTCGAGGCCGACGTACCACCCGTGACGCTCGTTCGCATTGGCAGCGGCCGCGCAACTAAGGCTCAGCGCCGTGCCGAGCAGAAGCAATTTCTTGTGCATGATATTCTCCCCTGATTTCCCAGCTCGTGAATCGAATCCAAACGATTCGTGAATCACTTCAGTTGTGGAGGGTACAAAACGCCGGTGGGGCAAACGCGAAAAAGGCCGCTTGTTTGCTTGCTTTGCGTGCGTTCTTGCATTCACGTGGCGCTGTCGCCACAGTTCGTGAACGCTGTTCGATAAATGAACGTTACGGATCGAAATTGAGTCTCGACATGCTGCGATCGATTTTCGGCCGGACAAAAAGCGAGGCGCCAACCGCCGCGCGCGCAGCCGTGCCGCCCGATCACTTCGTCGTTGCAGTCGGCGATCTGCATGGGCGGCTCGATTTGCTCGAACAGTTGTGGACAAAGATAGACGCCGCGTCCCGTTTATCGGCGGCGCGGCAGCGGACGCTGATCTTCATTGGCGACTATGTCGATCGTGGGTTGCAATCTGCACAGCTAATCGAACGTTTGCTGGACGGCTTTCCCGGGTTTGAGACCGTCTACTTAAAAGGAAACCACGACGAGACGCTGCTGCAGTTCTTGAACGATCCAGCCATCGGCGAAGCCTGGCGCAATTTCGGCGGGCTTGAGACGCTGAGCAGTTATGGCGTCGCGCATAGCGCCGGGAAAAGTTGGGCTCAGACGCGCGGCGAGTTCGCTTCGGTTCTGCCGAAGACGCATGAAGCGTTCTTCAAGAACTTGCGGTTGTATCACGTCATCGGCGATTACATTTTCGTTCATGCGGGGATGAAGCCGCGTGTGCCACTTGAGGAACAGCGCGAGAGCGATCTCCTGTGGATACGCGAGGAGTTTCTGGAAAGTCCTGTGAATTTCGGGCGGACAGTCGTGCACGGTCACACGCCAGCCGACGCGCCGGAAGTTAGGAACAATCGCATCGGAATCGACACCGGCGCTTACATGACCGGGAACTTGACGGCGGTTGTGTTGGAGGGGCGCACACGTCAGTTTTTGTCGACACCTTAGTTGCAGCCACCCCGCTTGATCGCAGGTTACCAGCGGTCGTATCTCTCCACGCTTCTCGATGTGAGCCCCGAGTCATGCACAGCCGTTTGTTTGTTTTGTTCGCGCTTGTCTTTGCGCTTGGTGCTTGTGCGGGGTCCTCTTCGGACGGGCCCACGACGACCGCGCCCGCGAAGACGGAATCGGGTGCTGAGGATTATCGGCTGGGGCCGGAAGACAAGGTCAAAGTCACAGTCTTCGGCGAACCGGATTTGTCCGGCGAGTTTCTGGTCGATAGCTCCGGTGTACTGTCCGCGCCGTTCATCGGGCAGATCAGCGTCAAAGGCCTAACGCTGCGGGAGTTCGAGAAGGCCTATGCCGCGAAGCTGCGCGAGGCGCAGATTCTGCGCGACCCGCGCGTTTCCGCGGAAGTCATCAGTTTCCGCCCGATCTATGTGCTCGGCGAAGTGAAGAAGCCGGGGCAGTATGCGTTCGTCAGCGGCATGACCGTCCAAAAGGCGGTGGCGCTTGCCGAGGGCTATACGTACCGGGCGAGCGAAAGCACGGTCGAGATCACCCGCAGCGGCAAGAAATTCAGAGTCGACGTGACGCCAATGACGAAGGTGTTTCCGGGCGACGAGATTCGGATCCCCGAACGCTTCTTCTAAGACGAAGCGTCTCGAAACGTTCCTGTGCGCAAGCTATGCGGCACCTACCACCCCGCGTGGTATGTCCTGCATGTTGCGCTTCCGTTGCTGTTAACCACTTTCCCTTGGCGGTCCCGACAGCCGCGGTTAGAGTCATAGGCGAATCGCCGATTCCTGCGGGTTTCGGTTTGTTGCCTGCGCCGTTTTCATGCGCCCGCCAACCCCAGGGGGATCAGCGTCATGGTCGTGCCTCATTTTCGCAAAGTCCTCGCGTGCGCGCTTTTGAGCGCGACGCCGGTGTTTGCCGCTGCCAATCCCGTGAACGGGCTAGCCAACGCGATCTGTGCTGCAGGCGACATCAACGCGGTGACCGCAGCGCTCGGCGCAGTGTCCCCCCAAGACGAGCTTCAGCCGGCTGACGTGGCTGAGGCTTTCGGCATCGCAACGTTCCTTGCCGATCTCGGCCGTTGCACGAACCGGCAAGCGATCGCGGACGGGTTTGCCTTCTACAAAAAGGGCAAAGAGCCCGGGCCGCTCGACGCCGCATTCGCGAGCGGACGCGTGGCAGCGAAGCCCGACGGCAGCGCAACTGCGAATGCGGGCGTGTTCCAAGGGTCGTTCGCCTCGCTAGGAACCGCAGGGGATCCGCCGAGCGGGCAGTGAATTTCGACGGAGCCCAAAGAGCCGGATAACCGGCCGCGGGTGAAATGTGTGGG
>JBJXEH010000041.1:0-26204 GCA_046153995.1 Micropepsaceae bacterium | reverse complement strand
CTGATCTTAGGCCCCATCGCCGGCATCGTCGGCGCGATCGGCACCTACATGGGCGGCTACCTCGCCGACCGCCTGGCCCGGCGCGACCTCAAATGGAACGCCTGGATCATCGGCCTCGCCAAGTTCGCCGCCGCCCCGATGATCTTCGCATTCTACCTGATCGACGAATTCCTGATCGCGCTCATATTCTATTTCCCGGCCGTGCTGCTGGGCGCGTTCTACTTGGGGCCCAGCTTCGCGATGATCCAAAGCGTAGCCCCCGTCGCCATCCGCGCCACCGCCGCCGCAATCACTCTCCTGATCCTAAACTTCATCGCGTTGGGCTTCGGCCCCGTCTTCGTCGGTTTCCTAAGCGACGACGTCTTCTCCGCCTATGGCAAAGACTCGCTGCGCTACGCCCTGATGGCAACGTCCGTCATCAACGTCTGGGCCGGCGTGCACTTCATGCTGGCAGGCCCGGCGTACAAGCGGGAGATGACGAAAACCTGAGTCCCTATTCTGTTACCCTTCTCCCACGCGCTCAGCGCGGGAGAAGGGTAACGTTATAGTTTCTGCACCGCCGCCTTCTCGCACGCCGCGCGGAAATCATAGAGTCCCTTCACCTCGTCCACGCAGTCCGGCCAGTTCTGCGACGTGCACCAATAATCGACGAGGCCGACGCGCGCACAGAACGTGGCAAACCGCGGATCGCGCCGCAGCGCTGCCGCGACGAACCCGAATAGCGTGGAGAGGCGGAAAGCGCGGCTCATGGCGCGCCCGCCGTAGTTTTGTCCGCTGATGGCGCGACCTGTGTCCAACGCGCGGAACATGAATTCGTAAGCGACGTCGGCGCACCCGGCTTCCGCCGCGAATGCGCAGTACTGCAACAACAGCGCGGGCTCGCGCGCGGGGTCGAGCAGCATGCGCAACGCCTGCTCGCGTTGCGCCGGCGGCAGCGCGAAGACCATGTGCGCAAAGCGCAACGTCGCCGTCTCCTTCGCGGTCACGCCGGGTGGCAAAGCCGCGCCTTCTGCGCACATCGCAGCCGCTTCGTCGCGCCGGTCGCTCAGGAACAGCAACGTCCAACGCCGGATCCACACCCACGGCGCATCCGGGAAGCGCCGCACGGCATCGTCGATCCGCGACAACGCCTCGTCCGTCCGCCCCAGCGTGCGCAGATGAAACGCATGCGAACTGACGAACAACGGCGACAGCGGGTCCAGCGTCGCCGCGGCCTCCAGATGCCGCATCGCCTCGCGCACGCGGCCGACCGAAATCAGCGCGCCGTCGCACGCCGCCGCGACCAACGGATCGTTCGGCGCCAGCGCCACCGCCTGCTCGCACAGCTGAAGCTTCTCGCCGTGATCGGTGAACGCGGGCTTCAGCACAGCGAGCGCGATCAGCGCATCCGCGCAATCCGGATCGAGCGCGAGTGCCCGGTTCGCGGCCGCCAGCGCTGCATCGTGCGCAGGATCGCCCTGGCCGTCCTCATGCGGCGGCAGCACGATCGAGCGCGCCATCGCCAGCGCCGCCCACGCTTGCGCGAAATCGGGCGCCCGCGCGATCGCCTGCTGCAACAACGGCTCGGCCTTGCGCGCGTCGTCTTCGGCAAGGTCCTTCACCAGCGGCCGCGCGCGCAGATAAAGGTCGTACGCAATATGATCGACCTTCGCGGCAGGCCGCTTATGCCGCGGCAGCGCCGCTTGCAGTGCAGTCGCGACTTGGGCCGCGATGCTGTCCTGCACGGAAAACGCGTCGGCGACGTCGGCGTCGTATTTCTCCGACCAGATCAGCGTGCCCGTCACGTCCGTCAGCTGCGAATTAATCCGCATACGCGCCCCGGCGCGCCGCACCGTGCCGTCGAGAATATGGGTCGCATGCAACGCGACCACGGCCTCCGCTTTACGCGACCCACGAAACTGAAACGACGACGTGCGGCCGATGACCTTGAGGCCCGGTACGCGAACGATCACGGCCAGAATTTCATCCGACACGCCATCGGAGAAGAACTGCATCGCCTCGTCGCCCGACAGATTGTCGAACGGCAACACGGCGAGCAGCGGCTCGCGCACCTTCGCGGCGCGCGCCCCGCGCGCCGGGATCAACGCAAACGCCTCGATCGTCGCCGCCATCTTGTCGAGATGGAGCAGACCCTTCGGCCGCAAATGTTCGGCGAGTGGCCCGGTAGCCCCGCGTCGCGCATCGATGGAGACGAGCGCCGTCCCCGGCTCGGCAAGCTGCTGCAGCCGCGCCGCGATGTTGACACCGTGGCCGAGCAAATCGCCGGTCGCGGTGACGAACACCGTGTCGGTGTGCACGCCCGCGCGCAGCGGCAATGCCTCATGCTCGCAAAGCTCGCTCGCCGCAGCAAGCGCGTCGTCGGCCGTGCAAAACTCCAACATGAATCCGTCGCCGGCGGTGTTGAACACGCGCCCCGCGCATCGCGCCGCAATCGCCTCGATATGCCGCCGCAGCGCCGAAACCCCGGCCGCCGTCGCCGCCTGATCGTCCTCCGTCATCTCCGAATAGCCCGCAACGTCGATCGAAACGATCGTCGCAAGCTTCTGCGGGAGAAGGTCTTCGTCCTGCATCCGGGTGGCCGCCGGTTGGGGTGCGGGAGGCCAGGGTGAGGTTAGAGCAGCCGATCCCGCGGCGCTAGGTCGAGCCCCCGCCATAACTCACACCCAACCCCGCCCGCACGTCGTTTTGAATGCCATAGGGCGGGATCGGATAGCGCAAGCCGTTCTTGGCGAGCGCCTTCATGCCCTCAATCGCAACGCGCAGGTGCGCGGGCGAGAGCGCCATCAGCATCTCCTCATCCGGCACGCCGCCGTAGCGCCGCTCCGCAAAGCAGGGGAGCGACAACGACGGTTCGCCGGTCTTGAGCGCACGTCCCCAAGAGTCCGCGCACGCGGTCTCGCCGACGACGCTCCAATCGAAGCGCTTGTAGTTCCGGTACTGCAGCCCGTTGATCAGGATGATCATCTGCCCCGGCGTCGCATAGACGAGGCAAATGTCCGGCGGATCGAGCCGCCCGCTGGCGAGCGGCGCCACCGCCATCGCCTCAAACTTCCCGAACGGCACGCACGAAAGCGCTTCCTGCCGCGCCCGCGCACTCGCCGCATCCTCGTGCCAAACGCCGACATAAGGTTTCCCCGAGAGCCACTCCTCGTTCTGCTCCGCAAGCCCGATCACCGCGCGGCACTGCGAACCCGCGAGGTCCTCGGCGGTGACGCCGACCGTCCACCCGAGCCGCGACGCCATCGACACGATCTGATCCGTCGTATGAACCGCTTTCGGCCGGCGGATCTTCGGGACCGCCGCCATGTCCTCCGCCCGCTCGAACAGCTTCATGCCAATGACGGTCGTCTTCAGGCGCAGAAGCGCATTCAGTTCGTCGATGAGGCTCTGATAGGCGTTCATAGCGTGTGACCTACAATACCGGAGAGCTCACGATACGATCATACAAATAATCTGTCATCCCGGACGTTAGCGGAGCCCGCTGCGAAAGCAGCGCGGCGTAGCTTACGAGCCGGGACCCAGGAGATCGCGCGCAACTGCCGGCATGCGCGTCAACATCGTGCGTGTTCCCCTGGGTCCCGGCTCTCGCTTCGCTCGGCCGGGATGACAACATTTGGGTGGGAGGTAGGCGTTAGAACCTGCTCTGCGCCAGCTCCACATCTGCACGCGCCCAGGCCTTCTTGAATGACGCTTCGGCCGCGCGCGCGTCGCGCGCCTTGCGCTGGTGCTTCAACGCCTCGCTGAGCCCGAACAGCGACCACCCGTTCTGCTTCCACTCCCGCAAGTCCTCACGATAGACCGCCTCCGCCGCCTTCGCTTGGCCGGCCTTCAGCAGCGCCGCGCCTAGATACTGCCGCACCGGGAAATCCCACCACGGGGGTTCCATGTAGGGCAGGGTCTCTTGCGTCCGCACCGCGATGCGAAGCTTCGCGATAGCGGTGTTCATCCGGCCCTCGGCCAGCGCGATGTCGGCGGCAGTGACGTTCGCCGCGATTTTGACGAGCTGTTCGCCCGGCACGCCGAAGCCCGCGAACCGCTTCGCATCGTCCGCGCTGAACGACGACTCGATCTTCGGGAACTCCGCCTTGGCTTGGGGCAAGTCGCCCTTGGCGGCGAACGCTCGCGCGCGGGCGTAGTGCCAAATCGCGGTCGCGAAACGCAGCGCTTTGTCCGGTGCAGGCGTCGCCAATACCTCGTCCCAGCGCCCGAAGCGAAGTTGTGAATAGAGCAGCGTCGGCTTGAAGTTCTCGACCGCCGGTACCTCGCGCGCCATCTCCGTCGGCACCTTGTCGACCACCATCTTCGCATATTCCAGCGCGGTGGCTGAGCGACCCTCCGTCGTCGCCGCCGTCCACACGAAATGTAGATTGTGGATGTAGTACATCCCCGCATACATGCCGCGGTCGTTCGTCGCGTTGAAGTAGGTCTCGTCCGCCCGCGCCGCTTGCTTGTTCAACTCCACCGACTCTTCATAGCGGCCGACGCGGTTATAGATGTGCGTCGGCATATGCACGATGTGACCCGCGCCCGGCATCAGCGCGGCGAGTTTCTCCGCAGGCTTCTCCGCCCGCTTCGGATCGGCTTTCTCGACCGCATGAATGTAAAGGTGGATCGCACCGGGATGGTTCGGCGCCTTCTTCAAAACCGCCTCGATCGTCGGCACCAATTCTTCGACGCCCGGATGCGGCCGCTTGTTGTCGGCCTGCCAATAATCCCACGGCGTCGTGTCCATCAACGACTCCGCGTAGAGCACCTGCGCATCCAGATCATCCGGATACTTGGCGGCCACCTCGCGCATCGCAGCCGCGAACGCTTTGTCGAGGGCCGCGCGCTCCGCCTTCGGATCGGTCGAGTAGCGCTTGGCCAGCGCCGCGATGTAGTCGCGCTCAGCCGCACTCGCGCCGCCCGCCAGACGCTGCGCATTTGCAATAGCTTCGTTCGCCGGCGCCACGGCGTCCGGCATCATCGGCATGTTGATGTTGGGCCCGTGCGCGAACGCGATCCCCCACCAGCACATCGCGCAGTTCGGATCGCGTTTCAGCGCCTCCTGAAACGCAGCGATCGCCGCACCGTGATTGAAGTTGAAAAGCTGCCGGTAGCCCTGATCGAAATAGGCCTGTGCCTCCGCCGACGACGTCGTGATCTTGTGCGAATGCGTCCCCAGCGTGTCGAGCAGCGGCGTCTTGACCGCAGCAGAACCGTGCGAGCCGTGCCCGGAATGCCCTTCGGCCTTCATGCCGCCCATATCGTCGACGCAGCCGGCAAGAGGCAAAGCCAACGCAGTCGTCAGGAACAAAGCAGGGTACAGTTTTTGAATCCGCGCCATGGACGGAAGTCCTTCTTGTTGTGGCGCCGGACTTACGCTGTCCCCGAAGGCGATTCAACTATGCGGCAGGTAATTTTGATCGCGCATCACGCGCGGTGCGTGCGGCTCTCAAGCTCGTACAGTTCCGCGAGTTCTTGGCGGCTGTAGTGCAAGTGCGGCCATAGGGCGAGCAGGGCGGTCCGCCCGATTTTCCGCTCGAGTTCGTGCAGTTCGCGAAACCGCTCGCGGTCAGCGTGCGTAACCTGTGGCTTTGTACCCGCTTCGCGGGCAAGCAGAAACTCCTCAGCCCTAAGAACAAGCTCCGCATGTAGCCGCATGTACGCATAGATATCCGCCGCGTGCGTGCCCTCGAATCTGTCAGCGATTTCGGAGACAAACCGCCCGGCCTCGCTGTGCGCAAACTCGATGCTCATCGAGGCGAGCAGCCGCTCGTGATCCGCATGGTCCTTGATCAGCCAATCGTGGATACGATGCTCGCTCTTTGCGAACACGCCGAAAAGGATCGCAGGCACAAGCAACAGAATCACGCCGGTCGCCAGCATCGGCAGCCCAAGCAAGTGATTGAACAGCGAATGCACGCACACCGCAGCCAGAAAGCCGGGTAGATAGAGCGCAGGTTCGAATTTCGTGTGCCGCTCGGTCCACGACTGCGCCAGTACGCCGAAGATCGCCGTCGCCCCGCCGTGCATCATCGCGGTGCCGAACCCGCGCACGATCCACGTACCCACATTCGCCTGTGGAAACGAGGCGAGGTAGTAAAGGTTCTCGACGAGCGCGAACCCGGTGCCGAGCGCAAAGCCGATGATCGCCGCATCGATCAGAAAGCCGATCCGCGCCCGCGCGAACAGCACGACCATGACGCTGGCCTTCAACGCCTCCTCGACGACCGGCGCGCCGTAGCGCGTGTAAGGCCCGATCGCCAAGCCGGTGAGGTCCATGGCAGCCGCGTTCAGGAAATAAGCAACGGCAGCGAGCGCTCCGCCCGCCGCAAGCGCGATCACCGCGGCACGCAGACTCACGAGCCGGAAGCTGTCGAGCCGCTCGAGCAAAAACAGGAACGCCAGCGTCGGCAGCAACGCGATCGGCGCTTCGATTAGGAAGGGAAGGGACAAAGGAACGCCGCCGCTAAACCAAAAAATTACATGATCTTGAGCGAGATCAGCCACTCTTCATCGCGCATCGACCAATCCTCGATCCCCGCCGCATAGCCGACGGAGAATGTCATCGGCAAGCGATGCGCGAGGGTAAAGTTAAAGTCGATCTGCGCGCCCGCGTTCCCGACCGTCCGTTCCGTGCCCAAGCCCATGTCCGCGAACAACACACTCGCAAACACGGCAGGCCGGATCGAACCGAGATAGATGCTGGGCGTGCCCACATCCTCGAACCGCACCGGCGGCAGGTTCCACTCCAGCACGGACTTCGCGAAGTTGCGCGCCGCCACCTCGTCGATCTCGAACCCCGGCAGCGTGTCGAACTCGCGATACCGCTTCACCTCTTTGTCGTCGACATAGTTGTTCTTGAACCCGCCGAAATAGAAGGGCGTCAGCGGATTGTTCTTGTCGCCACCGGTGATGCCGGCCGACGAATAGAGCCAGATCGACGAATGCGCCCAACCGGTCGGAAAGCCGAAATCGAACCCAGCGCGCCCGCGCGGAAAGAAAGCGCTATCCGCGAACTCTGACCCCCAAGCGGCCTCGAAGCGATACCCCTTCTCGTGATCGACGGCACCCAGCGACTTGTCGGTGTCCTTGTAGTCCACCTTAAACTCGAACGTGCCGATCTCGGACGCCGACGGCTGAACGTTCTGATTGCCCGGCAACGTATCGAGCCCGATGAAGTAACCGATGTCGGCATGAAAATTCATCTCGATCGGCGGATCGTAGATCAACGGCCAGCGATAGCCTGCCAGAAACGCATCGCCCTTGCGGCTACGCTCCGTCGGTCCGAACAAGTCGTAGAAGTCGGCGTCGTTGTGCCAATAGCGCAGGTAACCGTTGACGGTCTTGTACTCGACGTTCAGATGAAACCGCTCAGCCTCCTTCAGCGACTCCGTCGGCGAGTACGACGCGGTGACATAGAGTTTCGCAAACTGAAGCGTATCCTCCAGCATCAAATGCCAGCCGAACGTGCCGTAACCCTTATACCCCTGCGCGATAGGGTAGGTCGCGCCGACCCCCATCTCGTCCGACGGCACGTATTTGCCGCGCCGCACGATCTTCTCGTCGAGCGCCACTTTCGACGGCGACCCGACAGCCCATGTCTTCACAACCGGGTGCTTGGAGACGACCTCGTTGCCGAGGAACTTGACCGCACTCAAATCCGTGAGCGGCCTCGCGTCGATGGCAACCGGCGAGAAACCGTCGCCCGTGTACTCCAGCACGATCAGCGACCCGTCTTCGCGCACAATCGGGCGGAAGAACCCTGTCTCCGCATTCGACATCGCCTCGACCTTCTGGGTCGCGATATCGAAGCGGTAGATGTTCGAAACGCCCGTATAGTACGAGCTGCCGTAGAGCGACCGCCCATCCGGCGAAAACACAAACCCCTCCGGAACCGCTGCGCCGAAGTTGTAAGTCGCGATCGGTTGCGGCTTCTCACCGTTCAAATCGGCGAGCTTGAAGACGCTCAGTATTTGCGCACCGTTGATCTTCGAGATCGACATCGCAGCCGACTGCCCGTCCGGCGAAACGTCGAGATCGAACGGCACCTCGCCGTAAGGCCACGTGTAAACCTGCGTCCACTTCTCGTACGGCGCCTCCATCCGCACCAGCGTAACGAACCCGTTCAGATGCCGAAGTCCCCACAACGCGCGATCGGTCTTGCTGAACACCAGATCGCCGATACGCCCGTCCTTGATCAGCTTCTTCGTCGTACCGGAGCCGATATCGATCTCAACGATATCGCGAAATGCGTTGTTGTCCGTCGTGTACCAGGCCGTATTCGTCGAAGGGTCATACGCAAGCGACGTCACGCGATAGTGCATCGGCCCCTTGATATCGACGAGCCGACGCACGTCGCCCGTCTTCAGCGACAACTCCCCGATATGCGCGATGACGCCCGGATAGCGAAACCCGCCGATCAACGTATCGCGCGATGCGTTATGGAACACGCGCGAAACGGAACCAAGTGCCTGTTGTGAAAGCCGCTTTACGGGGGTGAGTGGATGCTGCCTAACGGATTGCAAGGCCGCCGCCTGAAACGTGCGCTCCCAAGCGATCCAATCTGCCCACGCATCGTCGAGCGGCCTGCCGAACACGCGCTCGAACTGGTTCGAGTAGTAGCCGTCGCTCTCCGGCCCGCGCTTCAACCATTCGACCATCTTCTCCGGCGAATAATTGAGCGCCAGATAGCTCATGAACCGCGTGCCATAGAGATAGGCGTTCACACCCACCTGAAAATCGACCGACGAACCCTCGGCCTCAAGCCCAAGCGGCGAATAGAAATGCGCGTTGTCCCGCACCATCGCGCGAAACACCATCTCGTCGTAGGCACCCTGCGCACGCCCAAGGCCACCCGCCATCCAAGTCTCCATGAAGACGGCGCTGCCTTCGAGGAACCAGCGCGGCGCATTCACCCGCGGCGTGGCCAGATAGTTGTAGAGGATCGATTCCGGATGCTCGTTCATCGGCATCGGTTTGCCCATGAACAGATTGCGCCAAAACGCATCCTGCTCGTTCCACACGTCCATCGTGGCGACATGCACGAGTTCGTGGTTCATCAGGACGTAGATACGCTCGCCACCCGACATCGTCTCGAACGCTTGGCTCAAAGGCGCGACGTCGATCAAAAGCGCGTTGTTCGGCGATGACCGCGCGGCCGCGTTGCCATTGTCGGTAAAGTCCTTCAGCAGAAGCGTGATCTTCTCCCACGGCTTCCAGTCGAAGATACGCTTTTGAAACTCGATCGAGTTCAGCGCCGCCCGCGCCGCATAGGGTGTGAGATACGTCTGCGGCGGGTCGAAATAGAGAAGGTCGAGTTCCTCAGTTTCGAGACGATCAAGTTCGATTTCGTCGGCGCGCGAAACCCCGACAAAAACGCACACCGCAAAAAGGCACAGCAAAGCCGCGCGCATCTCGTCCCCCGAATCACTTCGAGGAAAGCTTGGAAGCCCAATCCCCAAAACAAAAGCCGCCCGGAACGTCCGGGCGGCTTGTCGTGTTAACGAATCAGCCTTGTGTGGCTATTGCGCGAACGCTTTCTGGAAGCTCTGGTCGCGCAAAGCCGCTGCAAACGACGCGTCCGAAACCAGGGCTTGGAAAGAGGCCTGGCTCGACAGCGCCTGGAAGTTCGCCGAATGCTTCGCCATCGCGTCGAGAGCGCTCTGGTTCGCCGCGAACTGCGCGAACGCATCCGCATTCGACGCAATCGCGTTCAGCGCTTGGCTGTTCGCTGCGAACGCCGCCATCGCGTTCGCATCCGCAGCCAGCGCATCGAACGCCTGGGCATTCGACGCCATCGCCGCCAGCGCATTCGCGTTGCGGCCCAAAGCCTCAAAGCCCTTGTGCTTGGCCATCGCCTCGAACGCCTGCACGTTGCTGAGCGCCGCGAAAGCATTGGCGTCGGCCGCGAGCCGCTTGAACGCCTCCGCATTGCTGGCGAGCGCGTCGAACGCTTGCGCGTCGGCGCGTAATGCCGCCATCGCATTCGCGTCTTCTGCAAGCTTCTTGAACGCGGCCGCATCCGCCGCCATCGCATCGACGCCCTTCTTGGCCGCCGCTTCGAACGCATTCAGGTTTTTCGCATAAACCGCGAAAGCAGAAGCATTCGCCGCCATCGCCTCGAAGGCCTTGTGATTGCGCGACAGTGCTTCGAACGCCTGCGCATGGCTTGCAAACGCAGCCAATGCTGCCGGATGCCGGCCAAGCGCCTCAAACGCCGAAGCGTTCCGGCCCATCGCAGCAACAGCGCTCGCGTCAAACGCTTTGATCCGCGCATTCGCATCCGCCGAGTTGGCGTCGAAAGCCCGCGTCCGCGCGGCTGCGTCCGCCCCATTCGCGTCGAACGCCTTTACGCGCGCATTCGCATCGGCCGAGTTGGCATCGAACGCGTTCCGCCGCGCAGCAGCGTCCGCGCCATTGGCTTCGAACGCCTTAGCGCGCGCGTTTGCATCGCTTGCATTCGCCTCAATGCCCTTGGCGCGGGCATTCGCATCAAAGAGTTGCGCGAAGGCGTCGGCATTCGCTGCGATCGCCTTCAAGGCACCCGGGTGCCGGGCCAGCGCCTCAAACGCCGACGCGTTCTGAGCCATCGCTTCGAGGGCCTTCGGATGAGCAGCGAGCACCGCAAACCCCGGATCCGAAACGAGCGCGCGGAACGACGCGTCCTTAGCCATCAACTCGAACGCGTCGGTCTGCATCAACTGTGCAACGCCTTGGTCGCCGAGTTGCACGTCCGCGCTATCAACCTGCGGCGCCTGATAGCGTTCCGCCGGAACGATCGTGCCGGCCGCCTGATCGCCGGACGGCGGATAGATGCCGGCGAAGTAAAGCGCGCCGGCTGCGAGCGCGATTACCGCCGCGCCTGCCATCAAAAATTTCTTGTTCTGCAACATGTCCATGAACGCGAGGGCCTCCCTGCCCGAATGCTGGGGCGATACGTGGGGTGTGCCTGGCAACAACGTCAATGGTGCGCTTGTCACAAGAGTCCGGTTGCCTAGGCGTTGTGCAGCGCGGAATCATGCGGAAAATCCCTAAACGGACGGTCTTCGTGTCCCCGGGAGCGGGTGTGATGGCCGATTCAGGTAGCCCTTTCCCTCAAAGCCGCCTTTCGCCATAACGGCGCCGGTTTCGGGCAATGGTGGCGATGACATGCGGTTTTTGGTCCTTCTCGCGGCGTTCGGCTTGGCTTCGTGTGCGTCCGTGAGCGCAGGGAGCGACGACGACCCCTACCTCTGGCTCGAAGACGTCCACGGGCCCCGCGCACTCGAATGGGTGAAGGGCGAGAACGCAAAGTCCACCGCCCGCCTCGACGGCGACAAACGCTTCGCGACCTACCGCAAAGAAGCGCTGGCGATCCTCACCGCGAAAGACCGCCTGTCGTACCCCGACTTTCGCGCAAGCGGCGTCGACAGTCTCTGGCAAGACGCGCAGCGCCCGCACGGCATCTGGCGTCACGCGTCGCTTGCGTCCTACCGCGCCGGCAAACCGCGCTGGCAAACCATCCTCGACCTCGACGCGCTGTCGAAAGCCGAAAGCAAGAACTGGTTCTACAAAGGGTCTGACTGCCTGGCACCCGAAGATCGTCTCTGCATCGTAAACCTCTCCGACGGCGGCGGCGACGCGGTCGAAATGCGCGAGTTCGACGCGACGGCGAAGACGTTCGTGAAGGACGGCTTCCGCCTCGACCGCGCAAAGCAGAACATCGAATGGGTGGACACAGACACGTTGCTCGTTACCCGTCCCACGTCCGACGCCGATACGACGGAGTCGGGCTACCCCTTCGTCATCCGTGAATTGAAGCGCGGCCAAGCTTGGGCGCAAGCGAAAGAAGTCTTCCGCGGCGAACGTAAAGACACGCTCGTGGCGCCGCGCGTCCTGCGCGACGCGGACGGCAAGGTTGCAGCCGTCGTGGCCGAGCGCCGCGTTGGCTTCTTTGAAGCCGAATTCTATCTGCTCGACGGCGCTGCGAAACGCAAACTAAGCGTACCGCAACGCTCGTCGTTTCGCGGCCTAGTCGACGGACAGCTGATCTTCTCGTTGCAGGAAAAGTTCGGAAAGTTCGACTCAGGCGCGCTCATCGCACTTGATCTCGCCGATATCGCGCGCGAACCCGCACTCGTGATGCAGCCAACCGCTAGCCAAACGATTGACGGCGTGCAAACGACGCGCAACCACGTCGTCGTCCAACTGCTCGACAACGTCAAAGGCGCCATCGAAGTCTACGCGCCCGGCAAAGGCGGCTGGCGCGGTAAGCGGTTGAACCTGCCGAAGGACTCCCAGCTCATCATCCGAGCGGGCCAAAAGTCGGGCTCGCTGCTATTCGTAACGTCGGAAAGCTTCCTGCAGCCGAACAAACTCTGGTGGGCCGACGCCGCGACGCAGAAGGTCGGCGCCATGCGCGCTCTGCCTGCGCGCTTCAAAGCCGCGACCCACACCGTCGAACAAAACTGGGCAACCTCGCGCGACGGCACGAAGGTCCCGTACTTCCTTGTTCGCCCGAAAAAGATGAAAGCCGACGGCACCACGCCGACGATCCTGTTCGGCTACGGTGGTTTCCAACTGTCGAAGCCACCCGCCTACATCCCCGAGATGGGCAAGCTCTGGCTCGAACGCGGCGGCGCGTTCGTAATCGCAAACATCCGCGGCGGCGGTGAGTTCGGCCCGGCGTGGCACCAATCCGCGTTGCGCGAAAACCGCCAACGCGCATTCGACGACTTTGCCGCCGTTGGCGAAGACTTGATCAAGCGCAAGGTGACAAGCGCGCGCCGCCTCGGCATCTACGGCCGCTCGAACGGCGGCGTGCTGACGACTGTGTCGATGACGCAGCGCCCGGACCTCTTCAACGCCGTCGTCGTCGAAAGCCCGCTCGTCGACATGCTGCGCTACCATAAGCTCTCGGCCGGCGCGTCATGGGTTAGCGAATACGGCAACGCCGACGTTCCCGGCGACCGCGCGTTCATCGCGGACTACTCCGCCTACCAAAAACTAAAGCCCGGCACGAAGTATCCCGAACCCTACATCACGACAAACACCGAAGACGACCGCGTCCACCCCGGCCACGCGCGAAAATTCTCAGCGAAGCTCGCCGAATTGGGGGCACCCTACATCTACTACGAAAACACCTTTGGCGGTCACTCCAACGACGCCGACCCAGCCATGAACGCCGACCGCTGGGCCAAGCACTACATCTACCTGACGCAGAAACTGATGGATTGAAGCTATTTGAAAAGCGCCTCGACCCGGGACACGACGTCATCGACGATGTCTTGCGGAGCGCGCTCTAGCTTCTTCGCGCCGCGGGATTTGAGATCAATGGTGCGGGGCTGATCGCAGCGCACCACGCCTGTGACCGACGTTCCCGCACCCATCAACGACACCGTAAAGCCCGCCATACGCGCGAAGTTTCCGACCGTCGTGATCGGCGCAACGACTGGGGCACCTGTTAGGCGGTTGAAGTCGCCCTTTGTAAGCACAAGCACGGGACGCTTACCCTGCTGCTCGCGGCCTGATGCGGGGTCTAGCGAAACGAGATATATGTCGCCTCGCTCCATTAGATGAGCTCACGGCCCACGGGAGGGCTGGACAACCACTCCTTGTCTTCCTTTGTGAGCCGCCCCGGTTTGCACTGAGCAAGGAGATCTTCGAGCGTGTAGCTCGGCCGACGCGACTTCACCTTGTGGTCGATGACCATGCGCCCACCCTTGACCGAAAACTCGACGTTTGCGTTGGGCTTCAACCTCAGTTCGTCGAGAACGGCGGGCGGAATCGAAACCATGACAGATCCACCGACCTTGCGAAGCTTAGCTGGGTAGCCCATTGAGAGTCTCCAAGTTATATCACAATATAACATACCTGCGTTTACAAATCAACAATCTCCGCTCCCGCTGTTGCGTCAAGCACCCACAGAGGTTTCGCTGTGCTCATCACGCCTTCTGCGTCTGCCCGCGGGCCCGCACGGCTTCGCGCCGCGCCTCGATGTCGGCGGCGCTGACCGCCTTGTTTGCCGCGGACGAAAGCCGCCGCTCCGTCGACATCGCCTCGCCGAACGGCTGCGCGTAGCCGTCGTCGATGATCTTCTTGTAAGCGGCGAGACACCGCGGCTCGAGCGACAGCATGTCCTGCGCAAGTTTCAAGCTCGCAGGAAGCAACTCGGCAGGCGCGACGACCCGATTGATCATCCCCCATTCTGCCGCTTGGCTTGCGCTCAAGAAATTGCCGGTCAGCGACAACTCCTTCGCGCGATAGATGCCGATCGTACGCGACAGCCGCTGCGACAAGCCCCAGCCTGGCATAATGCCGACGCGCCCGTGCGTATCGGCAAACCGCGCCTCGCTCGAACAAATCAGCACATCGCAGGCGAGCGCCACCTCGAACCCGCCGGTGATCGCAACGCCGTTGATCGCACCGATGATCGGGCCGGAGAACCGTCCCATCGACGTCACCGGATCGCGCGTATCGACCGACCCCTGCACGCTGCTCGACCCGCTGCCCAACTCTTTCAGGTCGAGACCCGCGCAAAACGCCTTCCCCGCGCCGGTGAGGACCACGACCCGCGTCCCCGGATCGGCCTCCAACCGGTCGAACGTCTCCGCAATCGCCCCGCGTAGTTCGCGCGAGAGCGCATTCATCGCGTTGGGCCGGTTCAACGTAACCAGCGCGGCCTCGCCGTGCCTCTCGACCAGGATGACGGGTTCGGACATGGCATTCCTCGTGGCTTTAACGGATGATGAAGCCTGAGTGGAAACGATTGCCATCGTTTGAGCAAGACCCATGGCCAAACCAGCTGCGAAGAAAAAGCCCGCGACTTCACTGGGCGATCTGTTGCCGGACTTCAAACGCGTGAAGGCGGCGGCCAAGACGACAAAGCTTCCCGGCATCGACGAGGGCACGTCCTACGGTACGCCCGGCATGAAAGTGAAGGGCAAGTTCTTGTTGCGCGTCCGCGAGCCGGATGTCCTCGTCCTCATGTGCTCGCTTGAGGAGAAGGAGTTCCTCATGCAGAACGCGCCGACAATCTATTTCGAAACGGACCACTACAAAGACTATCCCGCGGTTTTGATACGCCTCTCGAAAATCAAGGACGACGAACTCGCCCACCGCATCGCCGTCGCTTGGGCGCTGCAAGCGCCGAAGAAATTGCTGACCGAGGTTGAGGGCAAGAAGAAAGCGTGACCAAACCGCTCTACGATACGATCGGCCAAGGCTACGCGAACCTACGACGCGCAGACCCACGCATTGCCGCAGCGATTGCAGACGCGCTGGGCGACGCGCGCACCGTGATCAACATCGGCGCCGGTGCGGGTTCATACGAACCGCTTGGCCGTACGCTGCTCGCGATCGAGCCGTCGCTACGCATGATTGCGCAACGTCCGAACGACGCCGCACCCAGCGTGAGCGCCGTCGCGGAACGACTGCCGGTAAAGAGCGGCGCGGCCGATGCCGCAATGGCCTCGCTCACCATCCACCATTGGCCCGATTGGCGCGCAGGCCTGGCCGAGATGCGCCGCATCGCCCGCCGCCGCGTCGTGCTTTTCACATTCGACCCGGACGCGGACCTGTTCTGGCTCGCGCGCGACTACGTACCGGCGATAGCAGCACTCGACAGGAAGTGGATGCCGAAGATCGGCGACCTGACCGCAGCCCTCGGCCCCTGCACGGTGACGCCCGTGCCTGTTCCGCACGACTGCACCGATGGGTTCCTCGGCGCCTATTGGCGAAAGCCAGAGTTCTATCTCGACGCCAACCTGCGCAGCTCGATGTCGTCGTTCGCTCTCGTCGACGCAACGGCAGGTTTGGCAGCACTCGCCCGCGACCTCGGCTCAGGCACATGGGCGAAGCAGCACGCGGACCTGCTCACGAGAGACGCCCTGGACATCGGCTATCGCCTGTTAACGTGGGAATTCGGGTAGCTCACCCAAACTCCCGCCTGAGCGCCGCGCCCGCGCGCAACAAACCCGTATCCGACGTGCACGTGACCAAGTCGAACCCCTTGGCCAGCATCTGCTTCGCGTAGGCCGCCGACGTGCAATAGATGCCCGCCGTTAGCCCCGCCTTGTGCGCTGTCGCCAAAATCTTGTCGATCGCCGCCACCACGACCGGATCGGTTTGATCGATCAATCCCTCGCGGCCCATCGAGAGTCCCAAATCCGACGGCCCAACATAGAGTTGGTCGAGCCCCTTCACGCTCGCAATCGCTTCGACATTGGCGAGCCCCGCCGCCGTCTCGATTTGCGCAATCGCAAGCAACGTCTCGTTTGCCTTCGCTGCATAGTCGTCGCCGTAAAGCCGTGCGCGGTTCGGTCCAAGGCTGCGGTACCCAAGCGGTGGATAGCGCAACGCGCCGACAAATTTCTCGCACTCTTGCCTATCGTTGATCGTGGGGCAGATGACCCCCATCGCGCCTGCATCCGCCGCGCGCATAACTTCTGCCGGATCGTTCCACCCGACACGCACGAGCGGCACGGTCTGCGTCGTCGCAATCGCCGTCAGCATCGCGACCATGTCGGCGTAACCGATAAGCCCGTGCTGCGTATCGACGGTGATCGAATCCCACCCCTGATGCGCGAGCGTTTCCGTCGCAAACGAAGCAGGCAGCTGCGCCCACGCGTTCGTCGTCCGCTTACCGCTCGCCCACAGCGAACGCAGTCTGTTCTCGCGCATCTGAGACCTCAATTGTCCGCCGCAAACTAAAGCGGGGCCCGAAGGCCCCGCAATAGCATTCAAACAAGTGCGTGCTTACCGCCCGCGATGCTGCATGAAGCGGGGCAGGGCGTTGCCGCCGCCATCGCGCACAACGGCTGCAGTATGAGCCTGCGCAGCCTTGTGGCTTTGACCCTTGCGATGCGGCTTCGGTCCCTTGTGCGGACGCTGGCCAGCTTCGGCGTGCTTCGGACGCTCGCCTTGTGGCTTCGCATTGTGTGCGCCATCGCGGCGATCTGCATGCTGCGGACGGCCACCAGCCTCGGCGTGTTTCGGACGCTCGCTGTGCCGCTTAGCATCTTGTGCCGTGCCGTCGCGGCGTTCGGCATGCTGCGGATGGCGCGGCTTGCCGGCCCCCTGCGCACGCTGCTCGCCATGAGGTTTGCGCGGGCCCTGAGGCTTACGCTCACCATGCGGCTTACGCTCGCTGTACGGCCGGCCCTGCCGCGGACGTTCCTCGCTCCGATGCTCGCGCGCGGCCGTGTCAACCGCCTGCACTTCGCCCGGGCGCGCCCGCCATTCGCTGGACGGAATGGTCTGGCGCGTCAGCTTCTCGATGTCGCGCAACAGCGACTTCTCTTCGCGATCGCAGAACGCAATGGCGACGCCGTCCGCGCCCGCACGTGCCGTGCGGCCGATGCGGTGCACATAAGACTCCGCCACATGCGGCAGGTCGTAGTTTATGACGTGCGTGATGCCATCGACGTCGATACCGCGGGCCGCGATATCGGTCGCGATCAGGACGCGCGCGCGTCCTGCTTTGAACGCGTTCATCGTCGCTACGCGTTGGCTTTGGCTCTTGTTGCCGTGGATCGCAGACGAGACGATGCCGGCCGCAGACAGCGCCCGGACGACCTTGTCCGCGCCGTGCTTCGTGCGTGTAAAGACAAGCGCGCGTTGCATGTCGTTGTCGTTGCGTAGCAGTTCGATAAGCAGAGCCCGCTTCGACGCGTTTTCGACGTGAATCACGCGCTGCGCGATACGCTCGACCGTTGTCGCTTGCGGCGTCACCGACACGCTTACCGGGTTCTTCAACATGTCGCCGGCCAACGAACCGATCTCCTCCGGCATCGTCGCCGAGAAGAACAGGTTCTGCCGTTCCTTCGGCAGATACGTAATCAACCGGCGGATGTCACGGATGAAGCCCATGTCGAGCATCCGGTCGGCTTCGTCGAGCACGAAGATCTCGGTCTTGCTCAAGTCGACGGCGCGCTGGCTGACGAGATCGAGCAAGCGCCCGGGCGTCGCCACCAGAATGTCGATGCCCCTGGCCATCGTCTGCTTCTGCGGGCCTTCGCCAACGCCGCCGAAGATGGTCGTCACGCCTTCGTTCATGTAGCGGCCATAGGCGCGAAAACTGTCGGCAATCTGCGCCGCCAACTCGCGCGTCGGCGACAAGATCAGCGCGCGCGCCGTCTTCGGAGCGGCCTGGCGCTTGTTCGCTTCCAAGAGTTGCAGGATCGGCAGCGCAAAGCTCGCCGTCTTGCCGGTTCCCGTCTGCGCGATGCCGAGCAGGTCTTTGCCGGCAAGCACGTGCGGAATGGCTTGCGCCTGGATTGGGGTGGGGGTCGTGTAGCCTTCGCTCGCCAACGCCTTCAGAAGACGCGGCTCAAGGCCCAAACTAGAAAAATCGTTCACTCAAGTTCACTTTCAAATTATGCGAGTCGGCGCGGCTCGGACGCAACGATGGCGCCGGCGCGAAAAATCGCGGGTTGAGGAAGCCCCGCGTGTTACCTGGGCAGTCCGGGAAGAATTCGCGCTCAAAAGGTATCGAAGAGAGACCGCTTTCAGATCTCGAGCCGTTCACGCGGCTTGAGCGCATCGCGAGGCACTTCGGCCTTCGCAAGTGCGATATGCCGGTGCATGCCACGCAATGTCAAACTAAATCCCATCACATGAATGGGGGCTTAACGCGCACAATTCCAAGCCGCAGCGTTTGCTTGTCACGCCTGTCACGTGTATACCAAGTTGTCGCACTCGCGTGCACGGAGAAACATCGTGCTTGAGGCATTAAGGCTTTTGACGGCGCAGTTTTCGTCCGCCCGGTCTGCAACAGACATCGGCACCGCGCTTTATTCCACCGCCAGCCGCTTCGGCTTTACGACCGGCCTTGGCTTCGACGCCACCAAAATCTTCGACGAAATGGGGGAGTCGATCATCTTCGCGCCAACCCGCGAAACGATCGAAAGCTTCTACGCCGAACAACCGCTCAGCGAACACCCGCTCGTCATCCATGCCGCCGGCACCGACAAACCGTTCCTCATGTCAGAAGTGCGCAAGGCCAAAGACTACAGCGAAGACCGGTGGTGGGCATTCTTCCCTTCTTACTTCCGCGGTTTCGAAGGCATCGTCGTGCCCGTGCACCACGGCGGCAGGCTTGCCTGGTACACGGCGTTCGCGGGCGCGCATCCCGATCTGTCGCCCCGCGTTGTCGCGCTGATGAGCTGCGCCTCGCACGCGGGCTTCGACTGCTTCCGCCAGTTGATGGACCCCAAGAAAGGCGACGGCCCGCTGACCGACCGTGAAGGTGAATGCCTGCAGCTTGTGGCGAAAGGCAAAACCGACTCCGAGATCGGCACGATCCTAAAGATCAGCCCACGCACCGTCCGCTTCCACGTCGGTAACGCCAAGATGAAACTTGGCGTCACCACGCGGATACAAGCCATCGCGAAGCAGTTGGGCGCCGCTTAGAACTTAGTGCGAATACCTGCGTAAGCACCGATCCCCGGCGAGCGGAACGAGAACGTCTCCTCGTACGTTTCGTCGAGCAAGTTCTCCACCCGCCCAAACAGCTGCACATTTTCCGCAACGTCGTACTGCACACCCACGTTCACCAGCGTGAAAGCGGGCAGGGTGACGAAGTCTTGCGGCGTCGCGAACACGAACTCGTTGTCCTGCTGCTCGCCGTTGTAGCGCACGCTCAAGGTTGCCGAGAGTTCCTCCAACACCTGATACGTCACGTTCAACGACGCCACATGTGGCGCACGCCGCACCTCCTCCAAACCATTCTCCAAAGCATCCGTGTAGGTGTAGGCCGCATTGATCGACCAATCGTCCACCGCCGCATCGAACGTCAGCTCGACGCCCCGCCGCTCGCTCTCGGTCGTACGGTTCTTCGGCGTCGCGACAAAGAACGGCGGCAGGAAGTCCGTGAAGATCTCATTCTCAAGCGTCGCCTGAAAATACGTCGCCGTCACCTTCGCCTTGCCGTCCCAAAACTGATGATCGAGGCCAACGTCGAAGCCCACCGACTTCTCCGGCTTCAAATTCGGATTGCCGATGAACGAGCCGGGATCGAACCCAAACAGCTCGAAGTTCGTCGGATTCTTGATCCCCGAACCGGCACTCGCGCGCAGCCGCGTATCGCCGAACCGGTAGCTTGCCTGAAAGCGATAGGTATCCGCATCCTTGAAGCGGTCGTTGCTGTCGTGCCGGTAGGCCGCTCCCGCATCGAAATCGCCGAGCGACAGATCGTACGAGAGCACGTACCCCGTCGTCTCAAGCACCCGCTCGTCGTTGAGCGGCGTCGGCGCGCCGATTGGCAGGTTCTGGTAAGTCTCACGCTTCCAGTCGATCGCGCCGGTCAGCTTGTGCGCATCCAGCGTGAAGCCCGACACGAGGCTCACCTTGTCCCGGTGCCCCGCCGTGAAGAACGAGGGAAAGCCGAAGCTGTAGTTCCGCCGCTCGGTGTCGGCGAACGCATAGCTCGCGCGCGTCTGCCAGCGGTCGTCGAGCAACGAGAGCTCCGCCTGCACGGTGCCGTAAAGTTGATCCGTCTCCGACGCCTCGTTGCCGTCGGTGATCAATCCCTGCGTTGGCGTCGAAGGGAACGCAAAATCCTGCGGATCGCCCTCGGCAAACGTATCGACATAGCGCAAGAACCCGCGCACCTCGAACACGTCGGACGGCCTGACGCCGGCATTCAGAAACAACGACGTGTCCCGCGCGCCGTCACGCTCGGACCCAAAGCGGGAAATGTTCGTGCCCGCCGTCGCGAAGTGGCTTGCACTCCCGAACACGTCGAACATGTCGTCGCCATAACCCGCATTGGCCCCCGCCGCCCACGTCGCGAATGAACCCGCTTCCGCAATCGCCTCGGCGCTCAACGCGCCAGCCCCGCGGCGCGGGATAATGTTCACGACGCCGCCTATCGCATCGGACCCATAAAGCGCACTCTGACTCCCGCGCAGAATCTCGACCCGCTCTATGTCGCTCGCGCGCAAGCCCGCAAAGTCGAACTCGCCCTGAAACGGATCGCTGATCTCCGCCCCGTCAAGCAGTACCAGTGTGTGGTTCCCCTCCGCCCCGCGCATGCGCACTTGCGTAACGCCGCCGACGGCGCCGGCACGGCTAACCGCAACGCCAGGCACGTCGCGCAATGCGTCGGACAAGAAAACGGTCTGCCGGTCTTCCAGCTGAGAACGGTCGAGAACCGTCACCGCCGTACCCAAACGATCGGCGGACATCGCGCCGATCCGGCTCGCGGTGACGACGACCTTCTCGACGGGCTCATCGGCACGCGCCTGCACTGCGAGAAGCGAAACGAAAGCTGCAGAAGAAAGAAGAATGAAACGAGACATGGATGCACCCCAAAGCTTGTGACCTCGGGCGCATGCATCCCTGCCAGGCGCCCGTGAACCTCACGCGCCACCACGGCCCGCAAAGCTCAACGTCACCGCACCGGAGGGATCCGTCTCGCCAGCGCCGTCCCGCGCCAAAGAGGGGTGACTCACGCTGGCAGGTCTCCTGGCTTCGCGACCCTTCACCGGCCGCCTTCCCAATCCTTCTGCAGGATCAGTGGCGTTGTGGCCGATGCATCGTCGCTTACAGTTGCGGGGGCAGCCCCGGTATCGCACCGGGTTCCCTTGACCAACATGAAGATTAACGATGCGATGATTGAGCAGTGTACGTCAAGCAACCTCCCGTGCACGGGTAATGCGCGCTAAGTTGCTCGCGTGGAGAGGGAACGATGGGTCTTGATACGAGTGCGCATCCGGTTGACGTAGCGTTGTTCCGCGACCGGTTGGTTCCCTTCGTCAAGGACGGCGCGCCAATCGACGATTTGATCGCCCGCGCCGCGCAGCGGGCATTCCTCGCCGATCGCACAGCAACCTGGCGCTTCGCTGCACTCCGCTTCAGCTGGGAGGTGCGGCGCGCACAGGAAGCCGTCGTGCCGCAAGTGACGGAGCGCTCCCCCGATCCGCACCACAAACTGTCGTTCGTCGGCCGCCTGTTGGGACGCAAGCAGAAGACGATGGAGTTCACGCGCCCTGAACGCGTGCCGGGTCTGCTCGGCTTCGACTCGGACATAGCCTCCTTCGGACGCCCGTACTTCATCACGGCGAACGGTACGGACAACGTGCTCGCTGTCTACGACCGCTATCTGAAAGCCGATAACGAGGCTGCCATCGACGCGATCGCCCGCGAGATGGTGACCGCGCTAAGCGCAGGCGCACTGAACTTCCCTGCCGGCACACGTCCTGAAGTCGTGTCCGCCACGAGAGCATTGTTGCCGTTCGAAAAGCACATCCTGCCCGTGCGCGATAAGAACGACGGTCCTGCGCCCACATTGGCGCAGCAACACAAGCGCCTTAAGCGCGAGACCGAACTCTGGCGCGTCGTTTTTCAGAACCGTGACAGTAGAGATCCGTTGCCGGCAGAGTACCTGAATCCCGAAGGCGACGGTGATGACGTCCCCACGCGCGACTACGTGGCCAATCTGCCGATGCAGCTCGCCGGCTTCGCGGCCCAGGTGATGCCCGGTTGGATGAGCCGCGGCTACGGCTTCGCCTCATCGCTGTTTGAGAAGATCGGCGTTAAAGCCTCCCACATCTTCGAAACACCGGAGGCCTTGTTCAAGGACCTAGTTAACGCCGCGCCGGCCACGCGCAAAGCACTCGCAACGACGATTCCAGACAACTTCTCGCTCGGCGGTTACGTTCCACCGCAGAAGATGCAGGCGTTCGTGGACCTCGTGACGGAGCATCGCCGCGAGATGATCCTGGCCTTCCACAAGGGTCCGCCGCCCGCCGACATCGACGAGATGGCCTACGACCACACCAAGATTCTGGAGCCTGCAACCTACGCGCTGCGCAACGGCTACGGCTACCTGGAAGCCGCGGAAATCTATTCCGCTCCGCTCGGCTGGGCCAACTGAGCCGCACGCTCCGGTGGAGCAATCGCGCCGCCGGTTGTAGAGGCCCGCACCGCCCTTCGCCTATGATCCTCCGCCAAGAGGCGGAGTGATTCAGTGACGGGGATACTTCCGAATTTGCGCACGTTCGTCGCGGGCGTCGTGCCGTCGGGTTACGACTCCGGCATGGCGGACAGGCTGCTGACGTCGTTCCACGACACGGAGCGCTCGGGCCTCATGCTCGCCTGCGCCGTGCGCGCAGTAATCGTGATTGCTCTCGTATTGCTGTTCGCAGCAACCGGCGCATTCGTCGGCGACGGCTGGCTGTTCCTGTTGCTGATGCCGCTCGGCATCGCAGCCATCGGCCTCGCACAGTTCGAAACGCTGCGCCGTTGGCCGCAAGCGACATGGGCCAAATACGTCTTCATCGCGATCGACTGCACATACCTTGCCTGGCTTCTCATCATGCGCAATTCGTTCGCCAACGACTTGCCGCCGGTAACGCTCGCCGTGAAAGAAGGCGCGCTGCTCTTCTTCGTCGCCTACCTGGTACACGGCGCATTCAGCTACTCGCCGCGCTTCATCCTCTGGACAGGCCTCTGCATCTCGCTGGCTTGGGCCGCCGTCGTCGGCACGGCCGCAGCGCAGCCCGGCACGTTCTTCACGCTGACAGGCGGCCAGGAGATGTGGCGAGAATACGGTGATCCCTCATATCTGCCGGTGATCAAAGTGGTTTACGATTACGTTATCCTCGCCTTTCTGGCCCTAGGCCTCGCCGTCGCCGTCTGGCGCTCCCGCCGACTTGTGCTTGCGGCGGCGACGTCTGAGCGGGCGCGCGCAAACCTCGCACGCCACTTCTCGCCGAAGGTCGTGGACGAACTCTCCGCCCGCGAGCAACCGTTCGGCCACACGCGCCGCCAAGCCGCGGCCGTCCTCTTTGCCGACATCCGCGGTTTCACCACACGCTGCGAGACGATGCCGCCGGAAGAAGCGATGGCATTCCTGCGCGAGTTCCACGCGCGTATGGAGGACGTGATCTTCAAGCACGGCGGCACGCTCGACAAGATCTTGGGCGACGGCCTGCTCGCCGTGTTCGGCGTGCCCGATCGCGGAAACGGCGACGCCGGCGACGCGCTGAGCTGCGCCTACGCGATGATCGAAGCCGTCGCCCGCTGGAACACGGAGCGCATCGCTGAAGGCAAGTTCGACGTCCATATCGGTGTCGGCCTGCACTATGGCCACGTGATGCTGGGTGACGTCGGCAGCGAACGCCTCATGACGTTTACGGTCGTCGGCGACACGGTGAACGTCGCAAGTCGCCTTCAATCGCTCTCGAAGGAACTGGGCACGCGCCTCGTCGCCAGCGAAGCGCTTGTCAAAGCCGTCGAGCAGGAAATGCGCATCGAGCGGCAGCTGGTCGAGAAGCTGAAATTCGTAGGCCCCACGCAATTGCGCGGACGGGAGCACGAAACCGTGATTTACGCCCTCGACGGCGCCGGATACCGCCGCGCCGTGGCGTGACCGCGCACACTTCCGCCCCGCCTCACACAGGCCTATAAGACGCCGTCCCGCACAGTGGAACATCGATGCGTCACGCCTTCTCATACGCATGGTGGCCGTTGTTGTTCGCGATACCCGTCGCGGCGGTCGCCTATGGCATTCAGATCGAGCAGCCCGTGCTCGCATTCAACATCGCCTACGTCGCGTTGGCCATTGCGATCGCGTCGCTTGAGCGCGTGTTCCCGCACGAAGTGGCCTGGCTGAAAAACGACGGCCAAGTCGTGCCCGACGTCGCCCACACGCTGCTGAACAAAGGCGTCGCGCAAGTCATCATCGTGTTGGTTACTTTCATGGGCGTCGCGGAACTCGCAAGCCCGGCGGCGGGCGCGCTATGGCCGGAAACGCTGCCGTTCGCCCTACAGACGATTCTAGGTCTCGCGATCGCCGAGTTCGGCCTCTACTGGAAACATCGCCTGGCACACGAATGGCCACCGCTCTGGCGCTTCCACGCCGTGCATCACAGCGTGACGCGCCTGTGGTTCTTGAACACCGGCCGCTTCCATCTTGTGGATACTTTGACAGGTCTGGCGGTCGCGATGCCGGTGCTTCTCCTTCTAGGTGCGCCGAAGGACATTATGATCATGGTGAGCGCGATCACCGCGATCATCGGCATACTCACGCACTCTAACGTGGAGGTGCGCTGTGGTGTGTTGAACTGGGTCTTCAACACGCCCGAATTGCATCGCTGGCACCATTCCAAGGTTTTGGCCGAGGGCAACCGTAACTACGGCGAGAATCTGATGCTGTTCGATCAACTGTTTGGGACGTATTTCAACCCGGCCCGCCGCCCGCCGGTTGATATCGGCATCCGTCAGCCGATGCCGAAGTCGTTCTGGGGTCAGCTTGCGATTCCATTTACGCGCGCACCGCTCTAGCCCGTCCAAACGCGCAGGGGAAAAATCACCCCGATTAACGCACGCTCAAGTCGCAATTAGCTCCTGATGCGTCTCTTAACAGACGCCTGAAAGTTGCGTTGTTGAATCGCGCTTCGACCGCCGGTCTGTAGCCCTTCGTGTCGGCGCGATGCATGGTTTGATCGCTATGACGAAACGCCCCCACTTCGATCCCGACCCCGACATCACCCGCTCCGCCTGGCGCCTCATCGAAGGTCATGGCGAGAAGGCCCTGCGCGAAGCGACGCGCTACCAAAACGCGATGATCCGCAAAGGCGACTCGCGCGGCGTCACCCTGTGGTGGTCGATCGGCGAAGCCATCAAAGAACTCCGCCGCACAAAACGCGCCCCCCACGAGCCGCTGAACTAGGCCGCCTCAATGGCCGTGTCCGGCCGCCTTGCAAAGCGATTGCAAACCTACTGGCGGCTTGAGGCCGCCAACGTCGTGTTGCTCCCATTCGCCGTGCTCCTCATGGTCGCGACGTGGGACGGCTCTCCGAACCTGACACTGGCCGTCGCGCTCGCCGTCAATTCGTTCTTGCTCGTGATCGGCGCCTGCTACTGGCGCATCGTCCTCTTGCGAGTCGAAGGCGACCCGGGACCGTTCGCGCGGTGGCTCCCGCGCCTCGCCGCCGCCGAACCCGCAGCCCTCGCGCTCACCGTACTCACCGTCGCCGTCACAGCCTACGACCTAGCCACCGGCGGCGGCACGTGGCCGCCCGAACGCATCGCCGCAATCGCGATGACGGCGCTCGCCGTCCTCGAATACGTCAACTACTACCGCTTCCATCTCCAATACTTCGACCACGCCCCCGACTTCGTGGCGCTCATGAAACGCAAAACCCTGAAGCGCGCCCACATGGCCCGCGACATCGCCGGGTGGCACGCAAAGAGAGCGCCCCCTCACATAGCAAGGGTGTAAAAGAAGTTTGACA
>JBJXEH010000040.1:0-11856 GCA_046153995.1 Micropepsaceae bacterium | reverse complement strand
CGCCGGAGGTGATGCGGCCGGCGGGGGCACCGGTGGCGTCGACGATTTCCGCGCCTTCGCGGGCTGGGGCGCGGCCTTCGGGCTTGATGCCGACGCGCACGCGCTTTGCGCCGTTGAAGAGCTGGTCGATGATTTTGTTCGCGCCGGGGAAACCCTTCTCAAGCTTGCGGCGTTTGCCGATCGCCCAGGTGAGACCGGCTTCGACGGGTGTGGTTTGCTCGTCGATGTCGTGGCCGTAGAGGCAGAGGCCCGCTTCGAGGCGCAAACTATCGCGCGCGCCAAGGCCGATGGGGGCGACAGCGGGGTCGCTTAGCAGCACACGTGCGAAGGCTACGGCCATCGCGCCGGGGACGGAGATTTCGTAGCCGTCTTCGCCGGTGTAGCCGGAGCGTGAGACGAAGAGTTCCGCGCGTTCCCAGGCGAACGTTGCGATGGTCATGAAGCTCATCGCGGCGACGCCCGGGACGATGCGATCAAGCACCTCGGCCGCCTTCGGGCCCTGCAAGGCGATCAGCGCGCGGTCTTCGAGGCGTTCGAGTTTTGCTTTTCCCTTCAGGCTCGCTGCGATGTGGGCGAAATCGGCGTCTTTGGTCGCGGCGTTGACGACGAGGAACAGTGTCCCCGCTTTCTCCGGCGCGGCCGGGCGGCTGACCATGAAGTCGTCACGGATGCCGCCTTCATCGTTGAGCAGAAGCGTGTAGCGGATCTGGCCGGGTTTCAGCGCCTTGATCTCGCCGGGCACCAATGTTTCGAGCGCGCCCGCGATCTCGTCGTGGCCGCCTTTGCCTTCAAGGTGGAGCCAGGCTTGGCCCATGTGCGAGACGTCGAAGAGGCCGGCGGCGCTCCGCGTGTGCAGGTGTTCCTTCAAGATGCCGGCGGGGAATTGCACCGGCATTTCGTAGCCCGCGAACGGCACCATCTTGCCGCCGAGTTCGGTGTTCAACGCGAACAGCGGGGTTCGCTTTAGGTCGGTCATTGGCCCTCTTACACAGCAGGTTCCGCCGCAACCTGTTTGCCAGGTCACGCGCCCTGTCTGTCATGAGGACCTGAGAGATTTCGCGGGATCTTGTTAGACCCCGCCTACCCCGTCGGTGGAACGCCGTACGCCGGCGTTCGCTTTCCAGACTGTCATCGCCCTTGCGGTCCGTTGTGCCTGAGAGTTTCCAGGGCGGTTGCTCCTTCGGCGGCGGACCCTTAGAGCCCGCTCTCTCCCGCAAGGGGTCGATTGCATAGCCGCCAAAGCGCGCCATCACGGCGGACTTTAAGCGTCGAAAAGATCGTGGCCATGGGCGCGCGTCCAAGTCAACGCGCCATCATGGCCGGGGTGGGGAAAGCCTAATTTTCGGGCGGCCCCGGCCCCCCTATTTCCCGTTCAGTGCGTAGGAACTCTCGTAGTAGACGCCTTCCCATGTCGGGTATGGGGCCGGGACCGTGATCGTGGCGCCGGGATTCTTGATGTCCCAGCGCAGCAGCTGCGCGTGGTCTTCGTGCAGCGTGTTGTGACAGTGCTCGACATAGCTTCCCATGAATTCGCGGAAGCGAATGGCGATGGTCATCTCGCGCGTCGAGTCCGGCGCGTCGCCGATGCGGAAGATGTCTTTGCGGGCGAGGCGTTCCCACGACGGCGGCTTGCGGCCATCGCGGTTGAGCGTGAGCCCCTCTTCAAAGTGCACGTGGACCGGATGGCTCCACCCGCCGCCGGTCGAGAAGTGCCAGATTTCGAGCGAGCCCTTTGTTGGCGCTGCCGACACGCGGTGCATGTCGGCGCCGTAGCCCTGGCCGCCGTCGGTCTTGATCGTCCACGGTTGGCTGTCGGTGCCGCTGGAGCGGCCGAACTCGAACGTGCGGTGGCGCGCGGTCGCAAGTTCCGCCGGCGTGGGCATCGGCAGCGGGATCATCTTCTTCTTACCTTCGACGTAGTCGGCGGGGTTCATGCTCTTGTCGGTGCCGTAATAATCTTTGACGCGGAACTCCATGAACTTGCCGACCGCGGGGTCGCCTTTGTAGCGGCCTAGGGCTTCGTTCAGCGGGATCGCGTCTTCCGGTTCGCGGCCGTCTTTGTGTTCGAGGACGTTCACGAGATAAAGCTTCGTGCCCGGCGCGAACGCCTTGAAGTCGATCACGATGTCGTAACGCTCGCCGATGCCTTGCGCGGGCAGATCGCGCGATTCTGCGTTCGGGAATGCGATCGCGTGTTCCATGATGTTGCCGTCGTTCGCGATCAGGTGGAACGGCACACGCTGCCCCTGCCCGTTCACGATCGCGATCTTGATGAAGCGCGAGACGCTGCCGTTCAGAATGCGGAAGCGATACTTGCGGGCGCGCACTTCGAGATAGGGCTTGTAAGCCCAGTTCACCGTCATGAGGTCGCCGAGGAAGCCGTCGCGGTTGAAGATGTCGTAGAAAAGTTGCCCGGTGCTATCGGTTGCCTTGTCGGCAACGACGAGGTTCACGTCGTAGTCCCGGTTGCCCCAGTCGAGCGCGGTGCCGGAGGGCAAGCACAGGTTCACGTTGGCGGGATTGTCGGCCTGGCAGAGGAACCCTTCGCGGCCGCGGTCGACGGCGCTGTAGATGTTCATCATCGCCGCGTTGCCTTTGTAGACGTTCTCGGCGGTGTGATCGAGCATGTGGTCGTGGAACCACTGGGTGCTCATCGTGTTGCGCCAGTCGCCGCGGATGCGGTACGTGCCGCCGCGGCCGTCAGGCGTCGCGGCGCGCGGGTCGGAGGCGTCTGTGTTTTCGCTATCGTGGCCGGCCAGCACGAGCGGCCAGCGATAGTCATAGAATTGTCCCGGGAAGAAATAGGCGCCGGGGTAGCCGTCGCTTTCGGCCGGATTGTGGCCATTGTGCTGATGCGTCGTGATCGTGTGGCGGCCGAAGCCGCCGTTCGACGCCTGCCCGATCGGCAAGGCGTTGTAGTGGCGGAACAGCACCGTCTCGCCGTAGCGCGCCATCAGCAGTTTCGGCGGCAAGGTGCCGTCGAACGTCCACACCGAATTCGGCAATTGCGCAGGCATCTTCGGATGCAGCTTCGGCGCGATGCCCTTGTTGGTGCCGCCGTTGTAATAGAGGCCGCCCGGCGCGAATTCGCCGGTGCTGAATTGGTGACGCTGCCAACCGTCGCGCAAGCCGGTGTTTGTGCGGCCTTGCGACTGTGCGCTTTGGAAATAGACTTTTGCCGGAAACTCGTCTGCGCGTTGGTGCGCGAACCATTCACCGGGCGGGCGGCCTTCGATCGCGCTTTTGCCGAGCGTTTTGCCTAAGCACTTGCCGACCTTGTATGCCCAGGGGTTCGCGTCGGCGATGTTCGCTTCGCGCTGCGGCAGCGGCCAGAGCGCCTGCTTGAGGAAATTGTCGAGATCGGCGCCCGCGGGCGCGTCATCGCAGGTTTCAGGTATAGGCAGAAGGTCGCAACCTGGACAATCGCCGGTCGGTATCGGCTTCGTACCGAATTCCTCAAACAGCGGCATAGGTTGCGTGAACGGTTCGGCGCCGAACAGCGGACTGCGCGGCCCGCCGGTCGGGATGTCGAAGCCGCCGGCCGTGGCCGCCGCCAATGAGAACAAGACTGTACCGGCGCACAACGCGCGCCGCACCGCTTTCCGTCGAAAGGTCGTCATCTTAGGTCCGTCGCCACCTGCATTCGGCCGAAGCTCGGGCACGCTGCCGCGCGGAGCTTTATGTCCCCGCGAATCACTTGGCCGAAGCGGTTAGGGCATCAGAAAAATAGCACACGGCGCGCGAAGGTCGTGTGACGAATGTCGTGACGCATTCGGATTTCCCCAAACGGATTAGGCTGCTGAAATTTTGAGCGCGCGCTCCAACACGGCGTCACGACCGGCGGCGATGTCCGCCGGCGTTTCGGTGACGGCAACGTCGGGCACGAGCCCCGCGTCGGGCTGCGGCGTTGCGGGGAACGTGCCGATCAGCGGCAGGTCGGCCTCCAAGCCGGAGTTCGGAAGGCGCAGAAAGAAGAACGCGCCGCCGTTGATGCCGCGGCGGTTGCCGCCGGTGGGGCTTCCGATCAACGTGCCCAGGCGGTTCGACTGCACAAGGTCTGCGAATTGGAACGTGGCGGAGCTGTTCGTGGCATCCACGAGGACGAGCAATTTTCCTTTGAATTTCGGGCCTTTAGGTTTGACCGGCGCGCGGCTTTCGCCGTCCTTTTCGATGAGGCGGTAGAAGCCGTTGCCGAGGGCTTGAGCATCGTTGCCCCAATTCTTGAACGAGGGGTCCCAAGTGTCGAGATAGGGGTCGAGGTTTGCCGGCGTCGTGCGATAGCGGACGCGGCGTTCGTACGACCGGCGCGGCAAATCTGCGTCGATGCAGCGTGAAATGATTTCGTCGCCGCAGTCGTTGCCGCCTTCGTTGCCGCGCAGGTCTACGATGAGCGTGCGGGTGGCGCGGCGCGCGATGTCTTCGAACGCGGCGTCGAGGAAGGCCGTCCAGTCCCACTTCGTATTGTACATTGCCCAATCGGGCATTGTGAGGCGGGCGACGGCGCCGGGTTCGAACGTCCACTTCGGGGCGTCTTTGCCTTTAGCGGGCTTCGCGGATTGCGCGCGGCGTGCGGTTAGGTCGATCGGGTTGAGACGCAGCGTTTTCGGTGCGGTTGTGCCCGGCGCGACGGCGGTGACGGCGAAGGGCTCGCCCGGCTTGTTGCGGGTGAGGCCGTAGAAGACGTCGAACGCTTCGTAACCGTCGCTGCCTTGGACTTCGAGTTGGGCGACGCGCTTCGCGTCGTTGCCGCCGTCGGCGCGGGCGTACTGCATGAGGTCGCGCAGGATCTCCACCACGGGCCGGCCGTCGATGGCCGTTACCTCGGTGCCGCGGGGAAGCTCGCCGCCGTGCGCGGTCACGATCATGCGCTCACCGAGCCACCGGAAGTGGAACGGCAGCTTGTCGGGCCGTGCGAACAGCGCGGCGGCGACCGCGTCCTTTTGGTTATAGAAATTCGCGTAGCTGTGGCCGCAGCGGACGGTGGCAAGGAAATGCGAGAGCGCGAGATAGGCTTGCGGCTGGGTTTGGTCACGCGACCATGCGGCGGCGAGCGCGTCGAAGCGGGCCGCCATCTCCGCCGGCGTCGCGTAGCGGTAGAGGCCGGGATGCATCTGTTCGTAGGCTTGGCGCAGGATCGCGATGTCGTCGCGCAACGCAGCGCGCGTGACGGTTGCTGTGAGTGCAAGCGCGCCTGCGCCGAGAAGGACGTTGCGCCGTGTGGTCACCGATTTCCCCTGGTCTATGGAAGCGGGATTGACATGACTGGCCTTGCAACGCCGGGCGACGATGCGATCACCGTGCCGGGCCCGAAGGCGGACAGGGGTCGCTGCCCGGCTTCAACTCACTTGGGGGCGCTCGCCTTTTTCAGGTAGGCGACGACGTTGGCGCGGTCTTGCGGCTTTTTCATGCCGGCGTAGGTCATCTTCGTGCCGGGCACCTTTGCACGCGGGTTTTCGATGTAATCGGCGATGAGCTGGGCATCCCACGCGGCGGCGAATTTTTTCATCGCAGGCGAGTACGTGAAACCAACGCCCGTGCCCGCCTTGCGGCCGAACACGCCGTGGAGCGAGGGGCCGACGCCGTTCTTGGCAGCCTCTAGCTTGTGGCACACGGCGCACTGACTGAACTTCGCTTTGCCGGCCGTCGCGTCGCCGGTGAAAGAAGCACCGGTAGCGTCTTTGATGACGACCGGCGCGTCAGCGGCGAGCGCCGAGGCGGCACCTTGCGCCGCGAGCAACGAGATAGCGAGAACGCGCATCAGATTCACGGCGACGGCTTTGAAACGCATGGGACCTCCAACGATTTTCGCAACGGGGACATAGCGCTTGAACCGTGCGTTACAAGTCGCCCAAACGCCGCGCTGCGACACGAGCTAGCGATTCCGCCCGCGGCGTTACGACGGCCCTAACGATAGTCGGCATGATGCTGTGCGCAGCGCGATGAATGGCTCAATCGAATATTCGTCCGGGCGCGAGTCCGGCCGCCCGTTCCTTTCTACCGCGCGATGCCAGCGTTTTACCGCCCACCATCGCACCGCGTTCGGCTGATACCATCAGCCGAGTACTAATTGTTATGAGAGAAAATCAAATATGCTCGCCATCATGACGTCGGCCCAATCCCCGAACAAACATTTTAGGCCTCTTGGACGCTGCTGTGAGTGTTAGCACCGTGATCGCTATTGCACCTATCAATACGGTGTGTCCGATCACCGATACTGCAAGAACAAAATAACTTCCCATGGCGATCGAAAACGCTGCCGCCCACATCAAGCCCAGTGCCTGGAGCACATAGTGGCGAACAGCTACATCCGGGATATTTTTGACCGGGCTGACTTCATGATTGAATATGAAGTTCCACGCGTAAACGACGTACATCAAAATGTTGCGCATGAATTTCTCCGGTCGATTTCTAATGAACAATGGTTAGCGTGTCATTTTTAACCGCTAGCACGTGTAAATACGCTTGCTTTGGTGGGTTGGATCAACGGCGTTTTGGACCAAAACCCGCGGTGTTGGACTGGTGCTGGGCGTAGCGGTGTTCGCGGCTTAAACGAAGGCGAACGCAGGATCATTGATCAGTCGATCGGCAAGCGCTCTGCCGGATTCATATGCACACTCCACACGCGGGCCGATCAGCCAGTCACCGCAACAGCCGAGGCTGGTCTGCGGTGACCAAAGGGCGCCCTCCGTCCCGCCCGCGGATCGCGCGAACCGCCAACGATGGGCTTGGATAACGATCGGGCGTGGCAGGTCTTTGCCACTGCATTGCCGCAAGGCGTCCAGCAGCGCGTCGCAGACGGTCGGAGCGCTGTCCTCCAGGTGCTGCCGCGACCACGGGAGCCGGCCACCCAGGGTCGCGAGCACGGCTTCGCCGCGCATTGCTCTGAAAGCCTTATTTTGTTTGATCTTGAGATTGCAGCCGGACGCCAACGCACTTGACCCTGGGTGGCCGGGTCAAGCCCGGCCATGACGATTCAGGGGGAAGGCGCGTTTGTTTTTGTCCGCTGATCTCGCACCTGACGCCGCTACAAGTAGCGGCGATGTAGCAGCTGCGTAGCGCCGTTTTTGGCGCAAGTAGCGGCGTAGCGGCAGCTATGTGTTTTGCTGCAAGGAAGGGATTTGGTGTGCTGAAATACGGTGACAGTTTGCGCCGTCTCGGCGCCACCGTGATGACACTGTCCCTCATCCCGCCTTCGCCAAGTGGCTTCGGCGGGCAGGACGTCTCGCCGTTCTCCCGCGCTTTCGCGGGAGAAGCGCAATGATACTTGAGAGTTTAGGGCAGGCCCTTGTTATGCTTTTCCGCTGGGGCTATTTCAGCGAGATCATTGGAAGTTTTCAAAATCATGACACGTTCGAAGAGCAAGGCTGATGCGCGGAGATATGACGTTATTTTGGTTGGCGCGACCGGGTATGTCGGGGCGTTGATTGCGGATTATCTTGGCGGGCGGGCCGGCGGTAATGCTGTGCGCTGGGCTGTTGCGGGGCGCAGTGCCGCGAAGCTTGAGGCGGTGAAGGCGGCGTTGGGCACGCGGGGTGAGCGGGTTCAAGTGATTGTTGCCGATACGGCCGACCGTGCGGCGATGGATGCGCTGGCGGCTCAGACGAAGGTCGTGCTCACCACCGTCGGGCCTTACGCGAAGTATGGGTCGGAGCTTGTGGCCGCGTGCGTGGATGCGGGGACAGATTACTGCGACCTGACCGGCGAGGCGCCTTGGATCGCGAAGATGATCGATCTGCACCAGGATGCAGCCGCTGCGTCGGGTGCGCGGATCGTGCATTGCTGCGGGGTCGATTCCATTCCGTCGGACTTGGGCGTTTTGTTCTTGAACGACGAAGTGCGGCGGCGCACGGGTAAGCCCTGCTCTGCGATCCGCATGCGCGTGAAGTCGATGAAGGGCGGCGCCAGCGGCGGCACGATCGCCAGCATGATGCATTTGGTCGAGGAGGCTGTGCGCGATCCGGCGGTGCGCGCGGTGCTGTCGAACCCCTACGCGTTGAACCCGAAGGGCGCGCGCAAGGGTGTGCGGCAGCCGGGGGCCGTGCCGGTGACGTACGATGCTGCGGCCGGGTCGTGGACGGCGCCGTTCGTGATGGGCGCGATCAACTCGCGCGTCGTGCAGCGTTCGAACGCGCTGCTGGATTATGCCTATGGGCGCGAGTTTCAGTACGACGAGGCGATGCTGACCGGCGGCGGCGTGCTGGGTGCGCCGGCGGCGGTCGCCTTGACCGGGGCGATGGGGGCGTTCGGGCTTGCGGCTGCGTTTCCGCCGACGCGGGCGTTGTTGAACAGGTTCGTGCTGCCGAAACCTGGTGAGGGGCCTACGGCGGAGCAGCGGGAGCGTGGGAACTATGAGCTGTTGTTTGTGGGCACGGCCTCTGACGGGCGTGTGTTCAAGGCGCTGGTCGCTGGCGATCGCGATCCGGGGTACGGCTCGACCGCGAAGATGATTTCGGAGGCGGCGCTTCTGTTGGCTGAGACTTTTGGCGATGCGGATGGCGGGGTTTTGACGCCGGCCTCCGCGCTGGGTGCGCGGCTGATCGAGCGGTTGCGCGAGCATGCGGGGTTGACGTTTCAGATGGTGGATTGATCCGGCGTCCGCTCCCGGGCGTAGGTCATCCTATGGCTCCCAAAAACGACGCGCCGCCGACCATCGTTTGGTTCCGGCAGGACTTGCGGCTCTCCGACAACCCGGCTTTGGCTTCTGCAAAGGGGCCGGTGGTTGCGCTTTATGTGCTCGACGACGAGACGCCGGGCGTGTGGAAGGCCGGTGGCGCTACGCGGTGGTGGCTGCACCGAAGTCTTGAGGCGCTTTCCGCCGATTTGGGCAAGCGCGGGTCGCGGCTGATCTTGCGGCGCGGGCGTGCGGACATGGTGCTGCCCGATGTTGTCGCCGAGACGGGGGCGAACGCTGTCGTTTGGAACCGTTTGTACGAGCCTTATGCCGTCGCGCGGGATGGTGCGCTGAAAGAGGCTTTGAAGGCCAAGGGTGTTGCGGTTTCGAGCTTCAACGGATCGCTGCTGAAAGAGCCATGGGAGGTGAAGACCGGCGGCGATACGCCGTTCAAAGTATTCACACCGTTTTGGCGCGCGGCGCAGAGTACGATGGAGCCGGGCGCGCCCCTGCCGGCTGCGAAGGCTTTGCAGCCGCCCGACGCGTGGCCGAAGTCGGATGCGCTCAGCGCTTGGAAGCTGCTGCCGACGCGGCCGAATTGGGCGACCGGGTTTGAGGCCGCGTGGCAGCCCGGCGAGGCTGGGGCGAAGGCGCGGCTCAGCGCGTTCGTCGACGAGGGGCTTTCGCGTTATGCGGCGGCGCGCGATATGCCGGGCGAGGCGGTGACCTCGCGGCTGTCGGCGCATCTGCATTTCGGCGAGATTTCCCCGCGTCAGGTTTGGCATGCGCTGCAGGTGGCAAAGCAGTCGCCGAAGCTTGAGGGCAATGCCGACAAGTTTTTGTCCGAGATCGGCTGGCGCGAGTTTTCGTATCACCTGCTCTATCATTTTCCGACGCTGCCGGAGCGCAACTTCCGCGCCGGCTTCGATGCGTTTCCGTGGGCCGCCGACGAGGCCGGCTATCGCGCGTGGACCCGCGGGCGGACCGGCTATCCGATCGTGGATGCGGGGATGCGCGAGCTTTGGGCGACGGGCATCATGCACAACCGCGTGCGGATGGCGGCGGCTTCGTTTCTCATCAAGCACCTCATGATCGATTGGCGGCGCGGGGCGGCTTGGTTTTGGGATACGCTGGTTGACGCGGACCTCGCGAACAATTCGGCGAGCTGGCAGTGGGTGGCCGGATCGGGCGCGGACGCGGCGCCTTATTTCCGGATTTTCAATCCCGTTTTGCAGGGCGAAAAGTTCGACCCCGAGGCCACGTATACAAGGCGCTGGGTGCCGGAACTTGCGGCCTGCGACACGCGGTTCGTGCACCGGCCTTGGGACGCGCCGAACTTCAAGGCGCTGAAATACCCCGCCCCGATCGTGGCGCATGACCGGGCGCGGGCCCGGGCGCTGGCTGCATTCGAGACGCTTTCGCGCGGCTGAGTGGCACACGTGGCGCAGCGGCACATATGTGCCGGTTGTGCCACGGCCTCAGAGCGCCTATATATCCACGCAGTGACGGCTGCACGGTTGTGAAGTGTGGGCCTAAGATACGGTGACGGCGCCTCGCGCGCGGTTCGCCGCAATCCGGTTCGAAAACCTTCTTTCAAGCGTTGTTCATGCTTTTCGCTGCGTCTTGGCATTTCGCCCGGGCGCAAACTGCTTTGTTCAAGGAATGACAAGAAATGGCTTCGAATACGGGTACCGTGAAATTCTTCAATGCGACCAAGGGCTTTGGCTTTATCGCGCCGGACGGCGGCGGCAAGGACGTTTTCGTCCATGCGACCGCGGTCGAGCAGGCCGGTATGCGCACACTGAACGAAGGTCAGCGCGTGAACTTCAACACGGAAGCTGACGCGCGCGGCGCGAAGGCTGTGAACCTCAGCGCTGCGTAAGCGGTGACGTGACACGAGCGGGCGGTCAGGCGAAAGCTTGGCCGCCCGTTTTTTTGTGTCCGGACGACGCTGATGCCGGACAAGCCGGACAGGGGTCGCTGTCCGGCATGGTCTTGTCCGGCGGTGTCCGTCTCGCGCCTCCCCTATCGCTTCCGCGCCTTCGGCCCGCACATGCTGTTGATGACGCCGAAGGGTTTCGTTTCCGTGCCGTCCGAAATCGCCGCGCTGACCAGCCAGCCGTCTTCGCGGCAGATGCTGCGCGGGAGCGTGATGTTGTAGGGGTTCAACACCGACGGCAGGCGGTTGGGCAAGCGCACGGCGAGCGTTCGCCCGGTCAGGAGGATGGAGACCATCCGGTCCCGATCGCGCGCGACGGGCACGAAGGCGCGGAAGATTACTTTGGTCGGGCGGTGCTGTTTGCCGTTCACTTTGAACGGCCCCGGGCCGCCGGTCGAGGCGACCTCGAGCTTGCGCCCCTTTGGCCCCAACACGATCGTGCAGGGCCGGATTTCGAAGACGTAGGAGCGCTCGATCAGCAGCGCGGAGCGTTCGCGGCAGATGTCGATGGGCGGGGAGACTTTGTCGGGATGCGGCGGCGGTGGTGGTGGAGGTGGCGGCGGCGAGGCCTGCGCTAGGCCGGACAGCGCGAGCAGCATGACCGTGAGCGCAACGAACAAGCCCTGCCCAAACGCCCGCATCGCTGCCGATCCTACCCTGTGCTTGGAAGTTTGCACCCTACAGCGGGCGCCGGACGCATTGGCGCCTATAGGGAGAATGAGCGCCGAATATAGCCGAAAACGCCGGAAGACAAAAGAACAAAATGCGAACAGTATTGTCGCACCCAGCCTGTCGCACGCGCATACTTAGGCGATGACGTGAGTCGGCGACGGAGGCCTTAGCCCCATGCTGAAATTCTTCACCGGTACGGCGATGGGCGCCCTGCTCGCTTTCGTGTTCGTGCGCTTCGGCCTTGAGCCGCCGGCGATCGTGAAGCTACCGGAGAAGCTGAAGGCCAATCTGGTGACGACGGCGGTGGAGGCCGATCTCTACGATCTGAATGCGGCCGATGACGTGCACGAGCGCGCGCTCAAAATCTATTTCGACAACCGCGCGGGCGACGCCGCGAAGCTCGACGCGGCGGCGGGCCACCCGTTCCTCGCCGCACTTCACCGCGAGCGCGCGATGCGCGAGGCCGCCAAGCTCATCGCCGCGTGGGACGCCTACGACGACGTGCTCGCGCAACCCTCGCTCCGCGCCACGCTCGAACGGAAGTACGACGCGCGCGAGGACGACGCGCTGAAACGGGCGATGCTGATGGACGCGCTTGGGAAGGCGGCGTTTTTGAAGGCGTGGCTTGAGCGGG
>JBJXEH010000039.1:0-7013 GCA_046153995.1 Micropepsaceae bacterium | reverse complement strand
TGTGGACCCTTCGCGCTCTCTTTCGGTTCGAGGACGATGGCGGTTGCGACGTCGCCGAAGATGAAGTGGCTGTCGCGGTCGCGGAAGTTCAGATGGCCGGAACAGATTTCCGGGTTTACGACGAGAGCTGCGCGGGCGTTACCGGCGCGGATCATGTCTGCGGCGGCCTGCATGCCGAACGTGGCGGAGGAGCACGCGACGTTCATGTCGAACGCGAAGCCCTGAGCTCCAAGCGCGTTCTGCACTTCGATCGCGATGGCGGGATAGGCGCGCTGCAGGTTCGAGCAGGCGACCAGGACGCAGTCGATGTCGCCGGGTTTCTTGCCCGCGCGGGCGAGCGCTTCTTTCGCGGCGGTCACGCCCATTTCGGCGAGTACCGAGAGTTGCTCGTTTGGCCGTTCGGGGATATTTGGGCGCATCACGTCCGGGTTGAGAATGTGCTCCTTCTCCACGACGAAACGGCTCTTGATGCCGGAGGCTTTGAGCACGAACTCGACGCTCGATTCCTGCAGCGCCGCCGTTTGGCCCGCGGCGATCGCTGCGGCGTGCGCGGCGTTGAAGTTTTTGACGTAGGCGTTGTAGGAGGCGACCAGCTCTTCGTTGCTGATCGCATTCGGCGGCGTGTAGAGACCGGTGCCGCTGATCGCGATGGACGTCACGTTAACCCTCGTATGTCGTTGAGGCTCTTTATCCCATTGCGTGGGCGCTCGCATCCCCCCATCTTGCGCGCCGTTGTGCATTGCGGGACGTGACTTTGGGCGAGAGAAACAAAGCGCTGGTTTTGTTTTCGGGCGGGCAAGATTCGGCAACTTGCCTGGCCTGGGCGCTTGCGCGTTTCGAGGCGGTCGAGACGGTCGGCTTTTCGTACGGGCAACGGCACGCGGTGGAGCTTGAGTGCCGGGGTAAATTCATCGCCGGGTTGCGGGCGCGGTTTCCCGCTTGGGGTTCTCGGCTCGGTTCCGATCATCTGATCGATATGTCTGTGATCAAGTCGCTGGGCGCGACCGCGCTGACCGGCGACGGCGAGATCGCGATGGGCAAAAACGGATTGCCCACGACGTTTGTGCCGGGGCGGAACATCTTCTTCTTCACGGCGGCCGCCGCGCTCGCTTATCGTCGTGGGATCAAGCATCTCGTCGGCGGCATGTGCGAGACGGACTATTCGGGCTACCCCGATTGCCGCGACGACACGCTGAAGAGTTTGCAGGCGTCGCTGAACTTGGGGCTCGATGCGCGGCTCGTGATCGACACGCCATTGATGTGGCTCGACAAGGCGGCGACTTGGAAGTTGGCTGAAGAGTTGGGCGGTGCGCCGTTGGTGGAACTGCTGCTCGAAGACACGCACTCGTGCTACCGCGGCGACCGCACGAAGCGGCATGTATGGGGCTATGGCTGTGCGGCCTGTCCGGCTTGCGAGTTGCGGGCGAACGGCTGGGCCAAGTACAAGGCCGCGGCATGACGTACGCCGTGAAAGAGATTTTTTACACGCTGCAAGGTGAAGGCATGCGCGCGGGCCGCGCGGCTGTGTTCTGCCGTTTCGCGGGGTGCAATTTGTGGAGCGGACGCGAGGAGGATCGCGCGGACGCGGTGTGCAAGTTTTGCGACACCGAATTCGTTGGGACCGATGGCGTTGGAGGCGGCAAGTTCGAGCGCGCGGACGATCTCGCGCGTGCTGTGGCGGCGAAGTGGCCGCAGAACAACGGCGGCGCGAAGCGCTATGTCGTGTTCACCGGCGGCGAGCCGTTGCTGCAGTTGAATGAGGCGTTGATCATCGCCGTGCATGCCGCGGGGTTCGAGATTGCGATCGAAACGAACGGCACGATCCACGCGCCTGAGGGTGTCGATTGGATCTGCGTTAGTCCGAAGGCCGGGTCTGAGTTGGTGCAGAAACGAGGGAACGAGTTGAAGCTGGTTTATCCGCAAACGGGCGCTGAGCCTCAGCGCTTTGAGAACCTCGCTTTCGACCATTTTCTCCTGCAGCCGATGTGGGGCGACAATACGGCCGGCAACATGACCTCCGCGGCGCGCTATTGCATGGAACACCCGCGCTGGCGGCTCAGCGTGCAGACGCATAAGTGGATTGGGATACCGTGACGCTTTCGATCACCAAAGAGTTTCGTTTCGACGCTGCGCACTTTCTGCCAACGGCGCCGCAAGGGCATCCGAATTCGCGGATGCACGGGCATTCGTTCACGGCGGCGGTGACGTTGGAAGGTGCGCCCGATCCGGCTAAGGGGTGGATTCGCGATTTCGCCGATGTCGATACGGCCGTCGCCGATTTGCGAGCGCGGTTGGATCACCATCTTCTGAACGAGATCAAGGGGTTGGAACTGCCGACGTTGGAGCGGCTCGCGCGGTTTATTTTCGAGGAGCTGAAGACCGCGCTGCCGGAGATAGCGTCTGTCACCGTTAGTCGCCATTCGCTCGGCGAATCCGCGACCTACCGGAGGGCGTGATGGCGAAGGACAAACTCACGCAGTTGGGTCAGCCCGCGAAGTTGCCCGCCTCGCCCGACGAAGCGGTGCTGGAGCGCGTCTCTAATCCGCATGCCGACACCGACTACCTCGTGCGCTTCACGGCGCCGGAGTTCACGTCGCTCTGCACCGTGACGGGGCAGCCGGATTTCGCGCATCTCGTGATCGACTACGCGCCGGGAAAGTGGATCGTCGAGTCGAAGTCGTTGAAGCTTTATCTGAGCTCGTTCCGCAATCACGCGGCGTTCCACGAGGCGTGCACGGTCGCGATCGGTAAGCGGTTGATCGAAGCGATCGCGCCGAAGTGGCTCCGCATCGGCGGCTATTGGTATCCGCGCGGTGGCATGCCGATCGACGTGTTCTGGCAGACCGGTAAGTTGCCCACGGGACTTTGGGTGCCGGATCAGGGCGTCGCGCCTTATCGCGGGAGAGGGTGATGCCTGCGCCGCTCGAGTTCTGGTTCGAGTTTGCGAGCACCTATTCCTATCCGGCGGCGTATGCGGTCGAGGCGGCTGCGGTCGCGCGCGGCGTCGAGGTGAAATGGCGGTCTTTCCTGTTGGGACCGATTTTTGCGGGCCAAGGGTGGAACGACTCGCCGTTCAACATCTATCCGGCGAAAGGCCGCTACATGTGGCGCGACCTGGCTCGCATTTGCGCGGGCCAAGGTTTGCCGTTGAAGAAACCGTCGCAGTTTCCGCGCGGCAGTATGTTGGCTGCGCGCATCGCGTGCCGGTTTGCGGACGAGCCGTGGACCGGCGAATTCGTGCGGCGCGTTTACAGCGCGAACTTCGCCGATGACGCCGACATCTCCTCGCCGTTCGTGATCGGCAAAGTGCTAGCCGACATGGGCCAAGTGCCCGCGCCGATCCTGCAAGCGGCGCAGGCTCAGGAAACGAAAGAGGCGTTTCGCGTTCAGTCCGACCGCGCGGCCGAACTCGGCATCATCGGCGCACCGTCGTTCGTCGTGGACGGCGAAGTGTTCTGGGGCCGCGACCGGCTGACCCGAGCGCTCGATTGGGCGACGGGCAAGCGGGACGTGGCGGCGCTCTAACGCTTCGCCAGTTTCGCGCATTCTTTGTGGCGGAAGCAGGTGGTCATGTGGTCGTTGACCATGCCGACGGCTTGGGCGAAGGCGTAGACGATTGTTGGGCCGCAGAATGTGAAGCCGCGTTTCTTGAGTTCCTTCGACAGCGCTTGGCTCATTGGGGTTTCGGCTGGGACTTGTTTCATGCCGTCCCATTTGTTCTGCACCGGCTTGCCGTCGACGTGCTTCCAGATGAAATGTTTGAAGCCGCCGGAGTCTTTTTCCATGATGTCGAGATAGATGCGCGCGTTCTTGATCGTGCCTTCGATTTTGCCGCGGTGGCGAATGATGCCTTCGTTTTGCAGCAGCTTGGCGATCTTGGGTTCGGTGTAGCGGGCGATCTTCGCGGGATCGAAATTATCGAACGCTTTGCGGAAGTTTTCGCGCTTGCGCAGGATTGTGATCCACGAAAGGCCCGCTTGGAAGCCGTCGAGGATCAGCTTCTCGTAGAGCGCGCGGTCGTCGTATTCGGGCACGCCCCATTCTTCATCGTGATAGGCGACGTAAAGCGGGTCTTCGCCCGGCCAGGTGCAGCGGGTTTTCGGCACGCGTTTATGCTCCGAGAATGAGTGGATAGGACGGCCGGCCGATTTGCACGGGCGTGCCCGCAGCGGTCGCTTCGGTGGAGTCGCCCAGGCGGTCGAGGCGGATGATGGCCAAGCCGCGGCCGTCGAGGCTTCCCATCATTTCGCCGATGTCTGTCGTGCCTAGTGTTAGCGGTGTCCGGGGCGGCGGCAGATTTGGCGCGCTCACCGGCAGGATGCGGCGGCGGGCAGAGGCGCGATGTTTCATGCGCGCTGTAAGTTCTTGGCCAACGTAGCAGCCCTTGTCGAAGTCAACGCCGTGGAGTTCCTCAAAATTGCAGTCGAGCGGGAACAGCGCTTCGGGCGGGATGTCGCTCGAGTCCGGAACGCCCTGCGCAATGCGGTGGGCGTGGTAAGCGGCGGCATTGTCGCTCGCCGTCGCGCTTGATTGATAGGCGCGGAAACCGAGAGCGGTTAGGCGCGTATCGGCGATGCCGTCCGCCACCGGTTGCGATGACGCCACGACGGAGAGGTCCGCGCGTTCGGCAATCGTGACCTTGGCGCGCAGTTTGTACTTCTTCAGCCGTGCGGCGAGATCGGCAGCGTAGAGCTTCGCGCAATCGAGCAGGAAACCGCCGTCCACCGGCGCGACGAGGAAGTCGTAGATGATCTTGCCTTGGGGCGTCAGCAGTGCGGCGTAGATCGCCCGGCCGTTCGCGGCCTTGGTCACGTCGTTCGTGATCAGGCCTTGCAGGAACGTCGCTGCGTCGGGTCCGGTGATCTCGACGACGGCGCGGTCGGGCAAGACGGTGGTGGGGAAACTCATGGGAATGAAGTAGGGCGGGCGCGTTCGGTTTGGCAAGGGTGCTTGCGGAATCGCGCCTTGGTCTGTAGCTGCTTCCCCCATGAGCGAGACATTTGATCTGATCTTGATGAACGGGACCGTGGTCACGCCGTGGGGTACCACCGGCACCGATGTTGGCGTGCGCGCGGGGAGAATTGCGGCGATCGGCGCGCTTGGGCACGCGAAGGCGGCTGCAGTGCGCGACGTGAAAGGGCTGCATGTGCTGCCCGGCGTCATCGACAGCCAGGTGCATTTTCGCGAGCCTGGGCCGACGCACAAAGAGGATTTGGAAACCGGAAGCCGCGCGGCTGTGCTCGGCGGTGTTACCTCCGTGTTCGAGATGCCGAATACCGCGCCGCCGACGACGACCGTTGAGGCGTTGAACGAGAAGCTTACGCGAGCACGCGGGCGGATGTGGTGCGATCATGCGTTCTATGTCGGTGCCACGCCCGATAACGCGCCCTCGCTGGCGCAGCTGGAGTTGATGCCGGGGGCGGCCGGCGTGAAGTTGTTCATGGGCTCGTCCACGGGCAATCTGCTCGTCTCCGACGACGAGCACGTTGGGCGCGTGTTGAAGCACGGGCGGCGGCGCGTGGCTGTGCATTCGGAAGACGAAGATCGTTTGAACGCACGCAAGGGCGAGCGAATTCCCGGCGATCCGCGGTCGCATCCGGTGTGGCGCGATGCCGAGACGGCGCTGCTCGCGACTCAGCGGCTGGTGGCACTCGCACGCAAGTTTGGTCGGCGCGTGCATGTGCTGCATGTTTCGACGGGCGATGAGATCGTCTATCTGCGTGCGCACAAAGACATTGCGACGGCCGAGACCACGCCGAACCACCTGACGCTGATTGCGCCGGAGTGCTACGAGCGGCTCGGCACGTATGCGCAGATGAACCCGCCGGTGCGCGACCGGTCGCATTGGGAGACGATTTGGAACGGCGTGCGCGAGGGTGTGATCGACGTGCTGGGCTCCGACCACGCGCCGCACACGCGCGAGGAAAAGGACAAAGGCTATCCCGACACGCCGTCGGGCATGACGGGCGTACAGACGCTGGTGCCGATTATGCTCGATCACGTGAACGCGGGGCGGCTTAGCCTTGAGCGGTTCGTCGATCTGACCGCACACGGACCGCAGCGCATCTTCGGACTTCAGACGAAGGGCCGGATCGCGGTCGGGTTCGACGCCGACTTCACGATCGTGGATATGAAGGCCAAGCGCACGATCGAGAATAAGTGGATCGCCAGCCGCTGCGGCTGGACGCCGTTCGACGGCGTGGAGGTGACGGGCTGGCCGGTTGGTGCGATCCTTCGCGGCGAAACCGTAATGTGGGACGGCGCGCTGAGTGGTACCGCACGCGGCGAACCGTTGAAGTTTCTTGAGACGATCGTTGCAAACTGAGAGTGGCTGATAAGACCCAGCGTTAGGGCGGCGCCGATTGCGGCATGATGCCATCGATGAGGATGTGGCCGCTTGGCGTCGTGATCAGCCAGGAACTTATGCCTTTCGTCCCAACGTAGTATACGTTTCCGATCGCCTGAAAGGGCTCGTAGGGCGTGTTCCAATCGCCGTCGATCGCGCTTTGGGGTAGTGGCGCCCTTTCGGCCGCTTCTATTTCCTCGTCCGTGGCGGGGCGAGCCCATGCAACGGCCGCAGCAAACGATGACGTGAACAGAATCGCGGTGACGGTATGACGGTGCATCGAGGTTCTCACTGCAATGGCGGACGTTGGCGATATTCTGCGCAGTCAGCGCGTGCAGTCTAGCAACCGCCGTCACATCTATTGCAACTGTCGCTGTTTGGCTGCAACCCGCAACGCTCAATCGAACCCGACGAAGATGGCGGCTTCGTCGACGGTCTTGCGCTTCGAGACGACGGCGTTCGCCGGGAACTCGTCGTCGGGGAAGCCCATGGCGATGCAGATCATGATGACTTGGTCGTCGGGAATGCGGGCGTGTTCGCGCACGACCGGCGACTGCATGATGCCTTGGCTGTTGATCACGCAGCCGAGACCGCGCGACCACGCGGCGTTGACGAGCGCATTGGTCACGCCGCCGCAGTCGAACGGCCCGACGTCGCCGCCGTGGAT
>JBJXEH010000038.1:0-5360 GCA_046153995.1 Micropepsaceae bacterium | reverse complement strand
GAGTCGCTGCTGACCGCGCCGTCGCTTTTCGCCATCATCACCCGCCGCGCGAAAACCGACCGCGTGCCCGCACCCGAACACGCGAACGGCCTGCTCGTCGTCGTGTTCGCGGTGGCACTTGCAGGCACCGCGTTCGGCACCGCCGCGTGGTTCACGAAGCCGGAACTGCAAGCGGCCATCGCGCCGCTCTTAGGGCTCACGATTTTCACAGCGGCGCTCCTCGCCTGCCTGCTCGGCGCCATCGCCGAACCGCGCCAGCGCCGCCTCGCACCCCGCATCGCGCGCCGCTTCAGCGCGGACCTCTTGATCGGCGGCAGCACGGTCGCTGGCCGCCTCGCCGACATCTCCGTCCACGGCGCCAGGTTCATCGCCGACGACGCGGTCGATCTGCCGGCTCGCGCGCTTGGCGGCCAGCTGACGCTCGACACGCCGCAAGGCAAGACGACGCTGCCGGTCCAACTCTCGCGCCAGACCGAAGCGTTCGGCCGCCCCGCCTTCGGCCTCTCGTTCACCGGCCGCACAGTGGGCGAGTTCGCCACCGTCGTCCGCCTCGCCCACCGCAGCGGCGACGCCTACGCCGACATGTGCGACGCCAGAAGCAAAAAGGCAGGCATCGCAAAACTCTTCACAAGCCTAAGCTGGCGAGGCTTCCTAGGCCTCTGGCGCAAAGTGAACCCGCCTGCAGCGCAAACGAAATGGATACCGCTCCGGCGGCTCTCCCGCACCATGCACTGACGCGACCACTTCTTTTTTGGTCGTCATGGCCGGGCTTGACCCGGCCACCCAGGGCAGCGCGCTCCGGCATCTCAATTTTGAAACGCCAAGCCGCCCGGGGTCTCATGTTGTAACCAGTGGTTTGCTAACGCACACGAGCAGCTTGGCGTGCTTGGCGTTTCAATCTTGGAACGGTGGGCTTTGCCCTGGGTGGCCGGGTCAAGCCCGGCCATGACGAACTTAGAATTTGCGGGAATGTGTTGGAGCCGCAAGGAGTTGGTGACGTAGATATGGTGACATAATGATACGCAACCCTCCGCAATAATATTTCTCTCGCGCGCAACATACGTTCACCCGGAATTCTTCGCACCCGCACGACGCCACCCTTGACTCTCGAAACAAGAGGTCCAAACTCAATCACAGACGATCGTGACAATGACTGGCCGCCAATTCGCTGGATACAGGGTTATCGCGAGGAAGCGCGGCCGTCGGGAGCGCCACGAAGCGTCTGAATGAGCGGAGCAACAATTTTAAGGAGGGAGCATGACGCCACCGGACATGATATCCGCCCTCGGCTCTGACGAGGGCAAGGCCCGCTAGCACGCGCGTTTCGGATACTGATTTGCGACAGACCGCCGTCGCGCGATCGCCCGGACCTGATCAAACCACAATTTGGCATACGCATGAACGTCGTGCCTTAAACCGCACGCACGTAAACTTAGGCCGGCTCCGCTGGCCAAAGAATCGGAAGTGATGAAGAGCCCCGAGGAGCGACGCGTCGCCCCGGGGCTCGATTAGTTTTGCTCTCCCCTGGCGGGAGAGCCCATTTCTCGCGTTGAGCGAGAAATGGTGAGGGGCACGCTGGGTCGCTCCGGACTTTCGTCGTCCTCTTCGCCCTTGATCACTCGCGTCAGGCGGTTGATTTCCCGGGTAATTCCCGGTGCCGGATTGTTCCTTCGCAAGTAGTCGAAATGAGGAAGCGCACCCGCTTGGAGTGTTTGCGCGAGAACGCCTACGAGCCTCCGCTTAACAGCGTGCGGCTCGCTAAGTCGCGCCGCGCGGTCGCGCACCGCTGCAATGCCGACAACAGACCTCATGCTGCAAAGAGCTTGGGCCTCGGCCTCTATGACACTCTGCTTCTCGACCTCTTTATGCAGGATCGTCTCGGTGATGATCTTGTTCCGAAGTGTCTCCTCAAACATTTCAACCATCACCGGCCGCGCCAGGTCATACCGCTCCGCGATGCTGCTCAGTGCCTTCAGCGCGTTCGTGTAAACAACATCGTCGCCACCGCCGCGGCGTTCGACTACTTCCAGCAACGGCTTCATCATGATCGGCCCAAGCGCTGCTGCATACTCATGCGATAGCCGCAAGTTCGAGATCGCATCCTTCATCTGCCCGCCGACGCGCTGGTAGATCCCGCCAAACAGCGACCCGATGAAGCCGACGAACAAAAGCTTCAGCCCATAGTCCACCGCGACCTGAGGCGTCTTGGCGGTCGGATCGACGCCGATGTCGCCGGGCGACGACTGACTGGCCACGTCGCCGACGGGCGTGGTCAGCACGAACGAGCGCAGCGTAAACAAAACCCATGGCGGCAGCTGAATAAGCCGCTGAATCTCGCTGCACGGCGGCCCCGCGCCACCGCACGCGACAGCCGGCAACCCCAGCCGCTCCGGCACGACATCGAAATGCAGTGCGTCCCTATTGAACGTCTGCAACGTCAGCGGCACAAACAAAAACAGCGTCAAGCACGCCGCAATCGCTTCATCGCGAAAATCCGGGTTCAACGCGTCGCGTTTCAGCGGCCGTTCCCGCCCCAACGTCACGCGCCGCTTGCGACGCTCCTCGAAGAACCAGAACACGACGACGAACACGATCGCGAAGAATGCAAGCGCAAGCGCCACCGCCGCACCAAGAATCTGCTCCGGCCCAAAGAAAAACGCCGCAACGCCAAGACAGCCAAGCGACGCGAAGTAAACGCCGTAACGCACCCCCACATGCTCAGCCGTCAACCCCAGCGCCTCGGCCACAAGATTGACCGCCCGCACGACCCGCCGGTCGTGGACCTCACCATCGTCCCCCATCTCACTCCCCCCGAAGTGCATGTCCCCGCTCGCACTAAAGCTGAAGACCCGGCAACAGGGCAGTGACGAATGAGAGACAAGAGAGATCAAACGCCAACTGTGTGAACCCCGCCGCACCACTGCTCACCGCTTTGAGACAATCGGTGACGGCGTCTGAGAGATGATTGATCAACCCGCCCATGCGCTGCCACAATCCGCGTTCACCATAGGAAAAATCAGCCAATCCGGGCCCGGGCGCTTAGTTGACTTTTAACGCAACCACCCCAAATATCATCAAGGCACGGCTGGCGGGGTTGATCCCCCGCCAAGCGCTGCGCCCGCTTGGAGAGGCAAGGCGAATGCTGCTGGTCACCGCAGAGATTGCAGACCTTCTCGACGGGGCGAAGGTGAGCTCTGGTTTTCCCGATACGATTGCCGATGTGGTCGTTGGCAAGTTCCTTGCCGGACAATCGGTGACAGCGAGCACGCGTTGGCTTTCGCTGCCGAAAGCCTATCGCAAACGGTTTGAGAAGAATCTCGAGTTTGAGCGCCTGGATGACTTAGATGAAATATGGGCGGTGTGTTTCCGCAAACCAAAGCCCGGCTGGCGGTTTTTCGGCAGGTTCTTAGAACGGAACGTGTTCGCAGCGATCGCCGCGCATGATCGCCACGATTTGGCACCGGAAGCGAAATACGCAGAGCGCGCACAAGCGGCGATCGCGAAGTGGAACGAACTTGGCCTGCCTGATCCCCATCGGGGAACGAAGGTGGGCGACTATTTGGATGGAGTGTACTTCGATGTCGACGAACAATATGACGCCGAAACAAGCACGTAGACTGCGCGACTACGATCGCGGCATGCTGCGCTCGGCGTTCGTGAGCCTCTTTTGGTCAGTTGTAAGCGAACGCCGCCGCCGCGGCGACTTCACGCTACAAGCCCTAGCGAAAAAGATCGGCCGCGATAAATCTGCCATGTCACGCTGGTTTTCAGGCACTCCGAATTGGACACTCGACACGATCGCCGACCTAGCCGGCGCACTCGATCTTGAACTGCGCGTAGAGGCGCGTGAGCGGACAACAGGTATGGTGTTTGGGGCACGCGGAGCGGAGCGACATGCACCAACGACCACATTTGTCAGTACGACAACTGTAGCATCAGTTACAGAACGCCCGAAGACTATTGCGGCGTCGTGGGCGGCATAGGATGGCCACCCAGATATCAAATGAGGTACCCTACGGAACAACTATCTTCTGCGATGACATTCGCGAGGAAGTAGGCGGGAAGCACACATTCGTAGGCTGTTACCCAGGGTTCTTGGTCGTTCCAAGGTTTCCAGTTGCGTTGCCCAAGTTGTGTCTCGCAATCACCTACTTGGAACCTATTCACTTTACGCACGAGAAGATCACTGTTCGCGTCTACGCCCCTGCTGACGACAAGGCAATCTACCACACTGAATTTCTAACTGACGTTGGCCGCATGCCAGAATTCCCGCTCAAGCAAGACGAGCAACCGGTGATACGCGGGATGACCGTATTTGTTGTCTTTCCGAACCTGGAAGTCGCATCCCCCGGACTTCTCAAAGTACGGGCCGAGCGGGTAGGCAAGATTACTAGACTTGGGGCATTGGTATTTTCGGCGCTGAAGTGAACCCTGAAGCGACGTCGCCGAGTTGACGATTGACGCTGTTGACGCCCGGGCGCCCATCTACCACCCCACACACATGTAATGGGGGTTCGGTTCTTCAGATGTAGCGGCTGGCCGCAGCGCCGAACCGGGCAAGTTGTCAAAGCGTCAACGTGTAATACGTCTCGCATGCTGCGCAGCGTCAACGTGTCAACAAGATCAATGCGTCAAGCAGCTTGCCCCTCACCTTCAAGCGGTGCCACGAAACGGTTGCGCATGTTGATTACTCGCCCCACCTTGGCCATCCTGTAAAGCGTGACCCGCACCGATGCTGCGGTCGCGTCCTCGATCAGCGCCGCAACGTCTTGATGCGACATCGGCTCGCCGACACCTTTGAGTTCCTTCAGTATCTTGTCTTCCAGCGTCGTCGCCCTATAAGCGTCCGCGTCCCCCAGCACCGCCCACAGGCCGCGCGTGCCGTCGAACCTGAGCGCCTTCTCGAACACCGGCATGTCCCGCCCGCGGCCATAGAGCACGGCGTCCGCCTGCCCCGCCTCTTTCCTCAGGATCAGCACGCTATCGGCCGCGCCCGTGAGCCCCGTGGTGCCCGAGACCAAATCGAACGGGTCGTCCGGGTTGTCGCGCTTGGAGGCGTGATGCATCACCACGATGCCGAGCCGGCGCTTCGACGCCACACGCTGCAGCACGGCCAGCGACTCGAAATCGTCGGCGTACATGGATTTCTTCCCGTCCGCGCGCCCGCGCACCTTCGCCCACACGTCGACGACGATCAGCTTCGGGTTCGCCACACTCGCGATCCACGCTTCGATTTTCGACAAGCCCCCGTCGTCGAGCCGCGGCCAATCGGTGTGGAACTGCAACCGCGCGGGCCACGGCGCGTCGGTGCCGGCCATCTGCCGGAGCCGCGCCTGCAGCCGGCGCTGATTGTCCTCAAG
>JBJXEH010000037.1:0-2883 GCA_046153995.1 Micropepsaceae bacterium | reverse complement strand
ACGGCGTGGCTTGCGCCGGTGATGGTGTTCACGATGGAAGAAGTCTGGCGCACCCGTCACAAGGGCGAACACGACAGCGTTCATCTGCGCGTCTTCCCGGCAGTTCCGGCGGACTGGAACGACAAGGCGCTCGCCGACAAGTGGAGCCGCGTCCGCGACCTGCGCCGCGTCGTCACCGGTGCGCTCGAGGTTGCGCGGCGCGACAAGACGATCGGCGCGAGCCTGGAGGCCGCCCCGACGCTTCATGTTGCGGATGCAAAGGACGCGGACCTGCTGAAAACGCTCGATCTCGCCGAAATTGCGATCACGTCGGACGCCGCAGTAACCACCGCCGCGGCCCCGGCGGGCGCCTTTAAGCTTGACGACATGGCCGGTGCCGCTGTCGTTTTTGCCAAGGCCCCGGGTTCGAAATGCGCCCGCTGCTGGCGTATCCTGCCGGAAGTCGGCAAGAGCGCCGCGGACCCCCATCTTTGCCTCCGCTGTGAAAGTGCGGTCGCGGAGCACGACGCGAAGTGATGAACGCCCTCAAGCAACTCAGTCCTGCGCGCCTCGGCCTTCTGGTCGCGGCGGCAGTGCTATTGCTCGATCAAGGGTGGAAGGTGCTGTTTCTGCACGGCTTCGGTTGGATCGATACGCTGGAACAGCAGGGCAACCCGCATCAGATCGAGCTGCTGCCGTTCTTCAGCATCGTGATGGTCTGGAACAAGGGCATATCTTACGGACTGTTACAGGCCGACACGGCGTTCGAGCGCTGGCTTCTGGCGTTCTTTGCCCTTGGCATCACCGGCTTCCTCATTTGGTGGTTGCGCGGGATCAAGGACACCCGGTTGGCCCTCAGCTTAGGGTTGATAATCGGGGGTGCCGTAGGAAATGTGATCGACCGCATCCTTTACGGTGCAGTTGCGGACTTTTTTTATCTGCACACATTCGATAAGAGTACGGGCTGGTACGTATTCAACCTAGCCGATACGGCGGTCGTGATGGGCGTCGTGATTATGGTGCTTGACCTCGTCATCTCCGAATGGCGATCTCGCACGCGCGGCGCGAAGGAGGATCAGACGTGACGACAGTATTGCGTAAAGCTGCCATCGTTGTGGCCGCGGCCGGGATCGGCCTTGCCGGCTGCACCGGCGTGAAGGAATCGCTCGGGGCTGCCAAACAGGCGCCGGACGAAACGGCAATCACCACGCGCGCGCCGCTCGTCGTGCCCGCGACGTTCGATCTCAAGAATCCGCAACCCGGCGCGCCGCGCCCGCAGGATGCGGACGTCGCCAGTGCCGCTCAGAAGGTGTTGGGCGGTCCGGCAAAGCAAACCGCTGCCACGCAAGGCGAGCAGCAGTTGCTCGCCGCTTCCGGCGCCGAGAAAGCCGACCCCACTATTCGTCAGGAACTGCGCAGCGAAGTGCGCGAACAAGGCAAGCGGAAGTCTTACGCGGATGGCGTCTTGTTCTGGCGCGGCAAGCGTGGCGACGAAGGCACGCCAATCAATGCCAGCAAAGAGGAACAGCGCCTGAACGCCTCCTTGCCGGCCAAGCCGGTTGAGGACGCGCCCACGATCGAAAAGGGTGCCAGCGAACCCGTCGTTGAAAGCAAGACGAAGAAAGAAAAAGAAGACAACGGCTGGTTGGACTGGTTCTAACGTTGTAGCCGCATTTGTGGACAGATTTTGAGCGGGGGCAGGGGTCTGCCCCCGTTTCGTTTCCGGGATTGCCCTTTCCGTAGAAGGGGGTTGCCGCTACATCTCGCGCCCGATGACCCTGTTTACCCACGACATATCTGCAGCCGTCGCCAAGGCGCCGTTGCGCGCCGCCTTTGAGAGGCGCCTTGGCGAAGCGCAAAGCGCGCTCGATCACTGGCGCAAAACTGACAACGCGCAGTTCGCCGCCATCCGCCGGTCGGTGGAGGACGCGGACGATCTCGCCCGCGGCGGCGAAATCGCAGAGCACCTCATGAAGAACACGACCGATCTCGTCGTGTTCGGTATCGGTGGGTCCAGCCTCGGTGCGCAGACGCTGGCGCAGCTCGCGTTCTGGGGGACGCAGGCCTACAAGCCCCGAGCCGGTCACCCACGCCTCCACATTGTCGATGGCATCGACAGCGCCGTCTTCCGCACGATGCTGACGCTGATAGATCTGCGAACCACGCGCTTTTTCGTCGCGTCTAAGTCGGGCTCGACGACCGAAACGCTGATGCAGCTTCTGGTCGCGATTGAAGCGCTCGAAGAAGAAGGCGGCGGCAAATACCTGAAGCACCATTTCGCGGGCGTCGCGGAGGAAGGAAACAATCCCCTTCGAAACATCCTGACGGACATGGGCGCCCCGGTGATTGCGCACGCGCCGGACCTGGGCGGCCGCTTCTCGGCATTCTCAAGTGTGGGCCTGGTGCCCGCGCTGATCGCAGGTCTTGACCCAAAGGCGATCCGCGAAGGTGCCCGCGAGACGCTTGATGCCGCCATGGCGAGTACCGTGCCAGCAATTGAAGGCGCTGCGTTGAGCGTTGCTGCGCGCGACGTGGGTTTGAGTCAGAGCGTCATGTGGGTCTATCGCGACCGGCTTGCGCGGCTGCCGAAATGGTGGCGTCAGCTCTGGGCCGAAAGTCTGGGTAAGAACGGTCAGGGTACGACCCCGATCGACGCGCAAGGCCCGGTCGACCAGCACAGCCAGCTGCAGCTCTATCTCGACGGCCCGAACGACAAACTGTTTACGTTGATCGATGCGCCCGCTCTGACCGATGCGACGGCGAACAAGTCGTGGGCCGAGAAACACAATCTGCCGCTGCTCGCCGGCCGCGGCATGTCTGATGTCGTCGCGGCGCAAGTGCGCGCGACGGCGGAGACGCTCACGAACGCGAACCGTCCCGTCCGGCGCATCTCGTTCTCGAGCC
>JBJXEH010000036.1:0-3544 GCA_046153995.1 Micropepsaceae bacterium | reverse complement strand
CACGCCGCCCACATCCCCCTTCCCGGTATAACAAATTGTCAAGTCGCAGCCGCTCGAAGAACAAAAAGCCGGTCCGCGCGAATGAACGCACGAAACGCCCCTTAAAACCCTTCGAGGGAATTCCCACCCGGACGCGCTAAAAGAACGCTCGTCAGCGCGGGAGGCCGGGAAACTATGTCCGGCGTTTAGTTAAGTCAACGGGATATTACTCCAAAATTGTCGCATCCACAGGTTCGTAACACCTCGTCAAACGGGCGGAAACGCTTGGGGCGTAACCTTGAGGGTGGGTTTTCGTCGCTTGGGGCTGCCTGCCGGTGGCATTTTTGCGCGGAAATCCAATGGTTTGGCTCGTGCTGAGATGACCTCGAAGAGGCGGCGGCGTGAGCTTTGGGGGTTCGCGTGGCGGGGAATTGGTCCTTTGCTCTCACGTTCGACGCGCAGCGCGCAGCTGCCGCGGCGCTGTTCCTTGGCGGGATCGTGGCCCTTTTCACGATCGCCATTGATGCGCTGCAGCAGCCTGCGCCGGCGCCCGTTCGTGTCGTTATCAAGATCGAAGAGTTGCGGCCGCTGGGGCCGGATGTGCGTACGATCGAGGTCGAGCGCGGCGATACGCTGACCGGCATTCTGGTCGAGCAGGGCATCGACGGCATTGAGGCACGAACCGCGGTCGCTGCGCTTTCGTCCGTGTACGAACCAACTGCTATTCGTGCCGGTGACAACATCGTCGTGACGTTCGCGCCGGAAGGTTCGCCTCTTCTGTCGATCGCGTTGAAGCCGAGCGCCGAGCGGGATTTGCTTGTCACGCGCGCGGCGGACGGCTCGTTTTCGGTCGCCGACAACGTGAAGGTTCTCACCGCCGTCGAGACGCATGCAAGCGGCACGATCGACGGGTCGCTGTACGCCTCGGTAAAGGCCGCCGGCGTGCCGGAGTCTGTCGTCATATCGCTCATTCACATCTTCTCCTACGATGTCGACTTCCAGCGCGAGGTGAAGTCGGGCGATTCATTCGACATTCTCTACACGCACTATCTCGACGAGACCGGTGCGCCGGTTAGAGGCGGTGCCATCGCGTACGCCGAGCTCACGCTTGGGCGTACGAAGAAACCGCTTTATCGCTTCACCGCTTCCGACAACTCGACAGACTATTTCACCGCGAAGGGTTGGTCGGGCAAGCGGCAACTCATGCGCACGCCCATCGACGGGGCTAGGCTGTCCTCCAAGTTCGGCATGCGGCGGCACCCGATTTTGGGCTACACGAAGATGCACAAGGGCGTCGACTTTGCGGCGCCGCGGGGGACGCCCGTGATGGCGTCCGGCAACGGCGTCGTGAAGCTCGCCCGCTGGCACGGCGGTTACGGCAACTTCGTCGAGGTCGCTCATGCGAACGGTTACTCGACCGGTTATGCGCATCTGTCGCGCATCGCACGGGGCATCAAGCCGGGTGCGAAGGTGCGGCAGGGACAGGTCATCGCCTATGTAGGCACCACGGGCCGTTCGACCGGGCCGCATCTGCACTACGAGGTGATGCTCAAGTCCCGGCAGATCAACCCGATGGGGGTGAAGCTGCCGACGGGGCGCGAGTTGACCGGCAAAGATCTGCTCGCGTTTCAGGCGAATGTTTCGCGCATTCAGACGGCTTTGGCGAGCGAGCCTTCGCAGGTTGCGCAGGCGCGAGTGCTGCCTTAGCGTTCTTGCATGCTTTCACTTCTCCTCTCGTTGTCGTGGCAGGTTGCCACGTTGAGCGATCCGTTGGGCAGGCCGGTTTATGTCGCCGAGGTGGCGCCCGATAGCGCGCGGTCTTTGCGCTTTCTGTGCGGGGGCATGACCGGCGTCGTTTTGCAGTTCAATCTCGGCCGGATCGAAGCGGCGGCCGATGCGTTTTCCGTGGACGAACCGAAGCCAGAAACCGTGCGGTTCGCGTTTGCCGAGGGCAACTACGATACGGCCGCCGTTCGTGCGCCGATTACCGACGGGATCGGGACGTACGAGATCAAGGGCGAAGAAGCGATTTTCGTGCTTTCGCTCATGCGCGACAGCGAACGCGTCGAGGTTCTGCACGGCGACGCCACGGCGGCGTTTCCGCTCGCCGGTGCGCGTGCCGCTATCGACGAGACGCGGACGCTGTGTCCCTACAAATATCCCGACCTTTGACATCAGTGTAACGTCGTTCCTTTCTTCTTTTCGTTGATGAGCAATCCGGTGCCGTCGGAGGAGACGCGGACCGTGTCCCCGTCTTTGATTTTGCCTTCGAGGAGTTGTTCGGCGAGCGGGTCTTGGATGTGGCGCTGGATCGCGCGCTTTAAGGGACGCGCGCCGTAGACCGGATCGTAGCCGGTGTTGGCGAGCCATTGCTTGGCTGCCGCGTCGAGTTCGATCCCGATTTTGCGGTCGCTCAAGAGCTTCGCCAATCGCGCCACTTGGATGTCGACGATCTTGTCCATTTGGGCGCGGCCTAAGCGGTGGAACAGGATGATTTCGTCGAGGCGGTTTAGGAACTCCGGCCGGAAGCGGGAGCGCACCACTTCCATCACGCCTTCGCGCACGGCCGCGGTGTCCTCGCCTTCGGGCTGCGAGGCGAGCAGATCGCCGCCCAGATTCGACGTCAGGATGATGACCGTGTTCTTGAAGTCGACGGTGCGTCCCTGCCCGTCCGTTAAGCGGCCGTCATCGAGCACCTGAAGCAGCACGTTGAAGACGTCGCCGTGCGCCTTTTCGATTTCGTCGAACAGGATCACCTGGTACGGGCGCCTACGCACCGCTTCGGTGAGCGCGCCGCCTTCTTCGTAGCCGACATAGCCCGGCGGCGCGCCGATGAGCCGTGCGACCGAGTGCTTCTCCATGTATTCCGACATGTCGATGCGGACCATCGCGGTGTCGTCGTTGAACAGGAACGCGGCGAGCGCCTTCGTGAGCTCCGTTTTGCCGACGCCGGTGGGCCCCAAGAATAAGAACGAGCCGATGGGCCGGTTCGGGTCTTGTAGGCCGGCGCGCGCACGGCGGACGGCGGCGGAGACGGCGTGCACGGCTTCTTCTTGGCCGACGACGCGGGCGCCGATGACCTTCTCCATGCCGAGCAGTTTTTCACGCTCGCCCGCCAGCATCTTATCCACCGGAATGCCGGTCCAACGCGAGACGACTTGCGCGATGTGCTCGTCCGTCACCGCTTCGGTGACGAGTTGCGTCGCCTGGCTCTCCTCGATCTTTTTCAGATCTTTCTCCAGCGCCGGAATGTCCTGATATTTGATCACGCTGGCCTTCTCGAGATTGCCCTCACGCTCGGCCTTGTCGAGTGCGTTGCGCACGTCTTCGAGTTTCTTCTTCAGTTCCTGCGCCTGGCCGAGCTTTGCCTTTTCCTGTTTCCAGCGGCTGGTCAGCGACGACGATTTCTCTTCGAGGTCGGCGAGTTCTTTCTCGAGCTTCTGCAGGCGGTCCTTCGATGCGCTGTCCGTTTCCTTCTTAAGCGCCTCGCGCTCGATCTTCAGCTGCATCACGCGGCGGTCGAGTTCGTCGAGCGCCTCCGGCTTCGAATCCACCTGCATGCGCA
>JBJXEH010000035.1:0-5576 GCA_046153995.1 Micropepsaceae bacterium | reverse complement strand
GTCGAGTTGATCCGCATCTTCCGCCGCGACCGCTCCGCGCGCAGCGTGCTGTTCTGCCCTTAAATCTGGGCTTATTTTCGCACTCAACGTTTGGTTGCGGCGAAAACGCGAAAAACAAATCCGTTAGATGCGTACGGTTGGCGCAACTCTGCGAAAACATCCGTTCGGAATCCGTTCGGAATCCGTTTGCAAATCGAGGTCGTCCGTTCGGCGGCGCAAGCGCCACCGGCAGGAAACCTAGCTTTTTGTCGATGGAGACGCACAACCGGCAGGGGAGCTTGTTTCGAGAAACGCGACCGATCAGCGGCGCAAAGGTGTCCCCACCCCCGCAGTTTGGCCCGCGAAACGCCGTTGATCCCGTATCAAATTGTCAAGTCGCAGCCGCCGATCCGATGAGGATCAGGGAAGATGCAATACATAAGCCCCACATATCAACAAGTCACCTGCAACATTGCCGCTGACAGCCTGTCGCAGCCACTGCTTCGCGTCGACCCGACACACAAAATGGGACATTGCCCTTCTCCGGCGCGATAGCGCGGGAGAAGGGCAATGCTAACTTTTTGATTTGGCGCCCTACCCTAGCCGGTAGTAGCTGTCGCGTTTCTTGCGGCCTCTGATGTCCGGGTCGAGTTTGCCTTGCAGCACCTGCACCACATCCTCGCGGACGGTTTTGTTGTTGCGGTAGTATTGGTGGCCGGTTTCGTCTTGGGTCCAGTCGCCTGAGTCGAGGATGATCGCGGGTGAGGTGTTGACGGGGATGACCTTCGGCACTGGCGCCACGCCGGCCGGGCCTGAGCGGCCTAGGCGATCGGGGTTGCCCATCGCGACGTCGCTCGCTTTCAGCGCCACGTCTTGCTGATTGTAGTAGACGGTCACGCGGCGGCAACCGCGCAGGAGCGGCGCCATTTTGTGATTGATGGCCAACGTGTCGTCGTCTTCGTCGGCCGCCATCAGCAGCACTTCGTCGAACAGCGGCGGGATGTTGTAGCCGACATACGTGCGCATCGCCTGCACCGCGCCGCGGAGCGCCCAGTTGCCCATGCTGTGCGCCATCAAGTGCATCTGCGCGTCGCACCGGTCGCGCCGCGGCGTGTTGCGGATGAAGTCGGTCGCTTTCAGGATCGCACGGGCGAGGGCCAAGCCCGACGTTTGCGCGCGCATCCGGTCGTCGCTGTAGGTGCGGGAGTTTACACCCGCTCCCGCCGACGGCCAGGCAAACAGCAGCATCACGGCGTCGTGCCCGCCGGCCGCCAGCCACTGCTGCACTTGCGCGGCCCGCGCGAGCGACTCGCGGAACGAGAAATTGTAACCGTGCACGAAGAGAACCGCGCTACCGCTTGCCTGCATCGCGTCGCGCACCTGGCCGAACACGACGGTGGAGCCAAGTTTCGACGCCGCCGGGTTGGTGGCGTTCAGCTTTTCGGGCTCGACGTGGATCGTCGCTTTCGGTGCGAGGCGTTCGACGGGGGTGCGGAACAAGTTGGTTCCCTCAAACGTCGCCGTACCAAAACGCAGTTCGTCGACATTCGGATGAAACGCCTCGGAGAATTCCATCTTGCCCGGAACGATCAACCGGTTGGTGGCGAAGTAGATGGTGGTCATCGCGCGGACTCCCTGCTGCAGAGGAGAACTCTAAACGAGAACCATTGACCGCGCGCTTTCCCGAAAGGCTGCTATTGTCGAAAATGGATTAACTAGACCTTGTTTCTCTTCCTTCCTGGGACCGCCGGCTTCCAGCCGGCTCTTCTTACTGTGGTTGAAATTCAGAAAAGAGCCGGCTGGAAGCCGGCGGTCCCAGGAAGGAAGAACTATCTGCGTCCGGACCAAGCGCTTGAGTACCGCCAATCCTCCTCACGTGAGCACAATCCGGCCTTCACGGGATTCATGGCGACATAGGACATCACATTTGCATAGTGTTCATCGTCGCGGATTGCGCGGTCGAAATACTCGCGTGCCCAGAACGCACCGGTTCGGCCCAACAACGCGTTGGCTTTTGTTGCAGTGAACGACTTCCAGCTGTGTACGATTTTGTCCAATGTCCAGGTTGAGAGTGGCGACGCAACGGCGTGCACGTGGTTGGGCATGATTGTCCACGACAATAGCCGATATCGTTCGCCGTCGAAGTGAAGCAATGCTTGTTCGACCAACTCGGCGATCCGATCGTCCGAAAGCAGCGCTTCACCGTGCCCCCGATCGAGCGCATGCTCGATTCGAATGCGACGATCGAGTGTTGCAGCTTCCTCTGACAATCGCGCCAACTCTTCGCGCCATTGGTCCAGCACTACTTTCGGAAGACTGTCGGCCAGGCGAAACGTGAATGACTGCGGCACTTCACCCGCATCCCAATGCGGAAGGTATCCGCGTGACCGCCATGCCGACTTCATTATGGAACTATATCTTCCTGGGACCGCCGGCTTCCAGCCGGCACTTCTTACTGCGGTCGAAATTCAGCGAAGAGCCGGCTGGAAGCCGGCGGTCCCAGGAAGGAAGATCTACGCTGCCATCTCCGCCAGCCTTGCCAGCACTTGGCCCGCGCCTATCAGACGCTCTTCGGCGCTGGCCCATTCGCGCATGATGACTAGTTTTTGGTCGGGGCGGACTTTGGCCCATTTGGCGTTTTGGGCGATCCAGGCGATTAGTTTCGCTGGTTGAGAGAACGCGTTGTTGCGGAATCTGATCGCGGGCGAACAGACCGGCGTCACCGCCGACACGGCGCTGCGCCTCGGCAAAGCGCTCGGCACGACGGCACAGCTGTGGCTCAATCTGCAGAACGACTTTGACGTTCAGATTGCCAAGCGCGATCTCGGAAAGATTCTCGATCGCATCGAGACCGTCAATTAGGAAGACCGCGGCAGGAACGGTGCGCGATCAACTCACGAACGCCGATGGGGAATACATAACCCGTCCCCGTATTTCTTCGGTGCCCGTATTTCTTCGGTGCTCACCTCACCCGTGAACACACGAAGTCGAGCAGTTCTGCCCCCATCGTGCCCGGATTCACAGGCTGGCCTTTGGTAGGCCAATCGCTTTCATATTCGATCGAATAGGCCGAGTAGGACACACGTCTGACGCAATCGACGGCGGCCTTGTGGGGCGTGTTCGGGCCGTTTTCCTCGTCGTGGTACTTTTGCTTTTCCATGAAGTAAACGAGCCCATCCGCTCCCTTGTAGATGCTGTCGACATCAATCAGCGTTACGTGACGAGTGTCCTGCCAGTTTTCGGCCCTGACGCTGGCGATCGACATGGCAAACACCGCAGCAAGAAACAGAACATCACGGAAGGAGCGGGACGGCTTCATGGCAGGTTCTCTCGTCGTTTCGCAAGAATACCACGCCCGCGCTCTGCAAACGATCAGGAATTCGGGAGACAGGCAACAATCTCTACGGATGCGTCCGAGTTTGTTACGTGTCCCCGCGCTCTAGGCTGGGCTTTATGTTCATGGCGCTAGCGCCGTCGACGGTTTCGGGCCGGCTCGATGGCAATCTGAAAATGAACAGCGCGCCCTTGCCGCGCGCTGTTTCGAGCCGCAGCGAGCCGCCCGACTGCTTGGCCAATAGGTACGCTTGCGCCAATCCCAATCCGGTGCCTTTGCCTTCGGGCTTGGTCGTGAAGTAAGGCTCGAACGCGTGGGCGGCGACCTCGTCAGACATGCCCTCGCCGTTGTCGCGGACGCGAATGTCGACGTAGCCTTTCGCCGGCGCAGGGCGCGTTGCTATTTGAAACCTGCCTCCGTTCGGCATGGCGTCGCGCGCGTTGGTGGCCAAGTTGATAAGGGCAAGCTCGAATTGCGTGGAGTTGGTGTGCACGCGAGGTGCTTGAGGCGAGATATCGAGCTCAAGCTCGATGCTCTTGCCGAGCGTTCGCTCCAGCAAATCCCTTATTCCCTCGATTGTCGGTGGAAGATGAATCAAATCCATCTCCGGCGACTTTTCGCGCGCAAAGGCCAGCATTTGTTGAACGAGCTTGACGCCACGATCAGCGGCGCTCAGACCTTGTTCGATGGCGTGCGCCTTCTTGGCTTCATCGCACCCTGGCCGCTGCAATATATTCATGCAGGAGACGATGACGGCAATTAGATTGTTGAAGTCATGCGCGACGGTTCCAGCCATGTGGCCGATGGCTTCCAATTTTTGAGACTGCAGCTCCGCTCGTTCGACGCGGCGCGCCGCATAAAGACTTTGCCTGGCAAACCAAATCAGTGCAGCTGCGAATGCCAGTGCGAGTGCGATCGCCAACACCGTGAACGCCAGAGAGCCTGTGCGCAACAGCGTGTAGTTGACGTCGGGAACCGCGATGTGTACCGACCATCCCGACAAGCGCGAGGTGGAATAAGCCGTGCGATTGTGCAGCCCTTCCCACGTCGTGCCGGTGTAGATGCCGTCACCGCCTCGCGTGACGGCTGCACGCACATATTGGGTTGCCGGCGTGCCGCGCCGGCGCTCCACGTCACGAGAGCGTGCGATGAAGATGCCGCGGCGGTCGACGAGCGCGCCGACCTCATCGCCGCCGACGTGCGAAAGCAGCAACGCCTGAAGGTCCGATGATTTTCGCTGGACGCTCAGCACATAGATGGCCGTTCCGACAGCGAGGCGCCGATGCAAAGTTGTGCACCCGCACTGCGGCGCGGTTGAATCGAAGTCGTCAATGCTGCTGGCGGTGGTGGATTTTTCGAAAGTCAGCGCGGCGACAGATGCAGGCGACTGCCGATCATACAGCGAGGCCGTCGTCCAGATTCGTTCGCGGCGCGCGACGTCGGTGAGAATGACGGCGCTCCATTGCGGCCGGCCAGCAGCGACTTCGGCGGCGCGCTCGCGCGCAGCATCCCAGTCACTGGAGCGAAAATAATGCGCGGTTGCGAGCACCGAAAGCGCTCCCAAGTCACCCCTCAGTTCTCCATCTATGAGGGCCCGCAATGTGATCGCGCGTGCCAGGGTCTTTTCTTCTGAGTCACGCTGCATTTGCGCGAGCGTCGAGGCGATTTGAAGGAATGCCAGCAGAAGCAACGGCACGAAGGCCGCAGTCGCGATCGTCGACGACTTCGCGAGATGAACTGACTGCCTGTGAGGCATACTCGATCCCACCGAGATAAGGCTCGTTTAGTCTAGTTTAGATTGGCAGTCGTGACAACATGAAGCCGTGCTGGGCATGATCTTCGCGCCTTGGAGTTAAATATGTTGAATACATCAAGGAACAAGTGCCGCTTGACACCTATGACGGCCGGGTCCGCGCCGACTACGCGGCCATCTCCGCCAAGCGTGCGAGCACCTGCCCCGCGCCGGTGAGGCGTTCTTCGGCGCTCGCCCATTCGCGCATGATGACTAGTTTTTGGTCGGGGCGGACTTTGGCGATCTTTTGGTTTTGGGCGATCCAGGCGATTAGTTTTGCGGGTTGAGAAAACGCGTTGTTGCGGAAGCTGATCGTCGCGCCTTTTGGGCCGGCGTCGATCTTTTCCACCTGTGCGACGCGGCAGAGGCGTTTGATCGACATGATTTTGAGCAGCGTTTTCACTTCTTCCGGCAATGGGCCGAAGCGGTCGATCAGTTCGGCGGCGAACGCTTCGATTGCCTGATCGGTTT
>JBJXEH010000034.1:0-9106 GCA_046153995.1 Micropepsaceae bacterium | reverse complement strand
CCCACGGGCAAACGCTATTGCATGAACGGTGTGGCGATGACGTTTAAAGCGGCGGTGGCTTGATGCGTACGTTTGGATTTGCGCGTGTGTTCGTGCTGGCTGCCGTCGCGGGCTTGGCCGTGTTCGGTTTGCGGTTTGCCGACACGATCGTCGGCGTGCAGGCGGCGGATGCGCCGAAGGCGCAGGCGGGGGCGGCAGTCGCGATCTTCGCCGGCGGGTGCTTCTGGTGCGTGGAGGCGGACTTCGACAAGGTGCCGGGCGTTCTCTCAACCACGTCCGGCTATATCGGTGGTTCGAAGGCAAACCCGAGCTATGACGCGGTTTCGTCCGGCGGCACGGGACATACGGAGGCGGTGAAGGTCGTCTATGACCCCACGATGGTCGGTTACGACAAGCTGCTCTACGTGTTTTGGCGCAACGTCGATCCGCTCACGCGCGAGGGGCAGTTCTGCGATTTCGGGACGCAGTACCGGACGGGGGTGTTCTACGTGAACGAGGCGCAGAAGCTTGCCGCTGAGGCGTCGAAGGCGGCGATCGAGAAGTCCGGGCGGTTCAAGCGGCCGATCGTGACGGAAATTACTGCGGCTGGGCCGTTTTATGCGGCCGAGCAGTACCACCAGAACTTCTACAAGACCAATCCGGTGCGGTATAACATCTACCGGTTCAATTGCGGCCGCGACGCGCGTCTTGAAGAGCTCTGGGGCAAGGAGGCGCGCGGCGGCATCAAATAGAGGTGCCATGTTCGCGGTCGAGAAGATTTCCGGGACGAAGTCTGAGGTCTACGAGGAGCTCGCGCGGCAAGTGCGCGGGCTTCTTCACGGCGAGCGTGATTTGGTCGCGAACGCCGCCAATGTCTCGGCGCTGATTTGGCAGATTGTGCCCGATCTCAACTGGGCGGGGTTCTATTTTCTGAAGGGTGGCGAGTTGGTGCTCGGACCGTTTCAGGGCAAGCCCGCGTGCGTGCGTATCGCTGTCGGCAAGGGAGTCTGCGGAACGGCGGTAGCGCGGCGTGAGACCGTGCTGGTCGAGGATGTGCACGCGTTTCCAGGGCATATTGCGTGCGACTCCGCGTCGAATTCCGAACTCGTTGTGCCGCTGATCAAAGGCGGTCAGATCAAGGGCGTGCTCGATCTTGATAGCCCGCTGTTTTCGCGTTTCGATGCGGAAGACCGGCGCGCATTCGAAGCGTTGGTGGCGGCGTTTGTCGAAGGAACGGATTTCTGATGCTGGAACTAAGGCCGAATTGCGAGTGTTGCGATCGCGATCTGCCGCCGTCGTCGGCGGACGCGCGGATTTGCACGTTCGAGTGCACGTTTTGCGAGGCGTGCGCGACGAACGTGCTGAAGGGCCGCTGCCCGAATTGCGGGGGCGATTTCGTGCGCCGGCCGATACGGCCTGCTGCGGCGCTTGCGAAGTTTCCGGCATCCACGAAACGTGTGTTGAAGGCCGAGGGCTGCTGACCCCTCACCGATTTTTCGCTCAACGCGAAAAATCGCCTCTCCCGCAAGGGGAGAGGAAATAATGAAAAAGGCCGGACTGCAGGGGGTTGTCCGCAGCCCGGCCTCGTCACGCCTGCTGCCGATGCGCTTGGGGGAGAAGCACCGGCAGCTTGTCCAGGACGAGGGGATCATCCTGGTGCCGGAGCCCAGTGTCTGGGGGAGAACCGCTCCGGCTCATCTTCAGATAGGTGCGAGGATCGGCGATCTCAAGGACGTCAAAATGTCCACTCGCGCGCTTGTGAAACGAGGAAATCGCGGAAGACTGCGACGCGTTTCGAGCCGCGTAAGGTTTCCGGATAGCAAAGGTAAACCTCGTAATTCGGACCCAGCGTTTCCGGCAAGATGCGCATCAGTTTGTCGTTGCCGTGCGTGAAGTAGTCCGGCAGTGCGCCGAGGCCCATGCCGCTTTCGATCGCCTTACCCATCGCGGTGATGTTGTTCACGCGCAGCTTCGCGGCGCGCGGGTGGCCGGGTTTGCGGCCGACTTCGGCGAGCCAGTTGACCTTCGACAGTTCTGTCGGCGCGTCGCCGTAGGTGATGAGATCATGGGTGTCTAGTTCGGAGACGCAATCTGGCGCGCGCTTGCGGGCGACGTAATCGGGCGCGCCGTAGATGTGATAGGCGACGTCGAAGAGCTTGCGTTGTACGAGGTCGTTCTGCACCGGCTGGCGCATGCGTAGCGCCACGTCGGCTTCGCGGTGGTTCAGGTCGAGTTCGCCGTCGGCCAGCAGCAGATGCACGCGCATGTCGGGGTAGAGTTCGGTGAATTTTTTGAGGCGTGGGGCCAGCCAGTAGGTGCCGATGCCGACGGTCGCTGTGACGCGCAGATCGCCGCGCGGCTGTTCGCGGCTGTCCAGCAACTGCTCCTCGACGCATTGCAGTTTTTCGAAGATCTGCGTCGTGGTTTCGAAGAGCTTTGTGCCTTGTTCGGTGAGGTTCAGGCCGCGGGCGTGGCGCAGGAAGAGGGGGACTTTCAACTCCTCTTCCAGCGCGCTGATTTGGCGGCTGACGGCTGACTGGCTGAGGTCGAGTTGCTCGCCCGCGTGCGTGAGGCTTCCGGCCGTGGCGACGGCGTGGAAGACGCGCAGGCGGTCGAGGTCCATGCTCATTCCGCGGCGGCCTTCATTGTCTCGTGATGGGCGAGGTATTTCTCGGCCTCAAGCGCGGCCATGCAACCCATGCCGGCGGCCGTAATCGCTTGACGGAAGATGCGGTCTTTCACGTCGCCCGCCGCGAAGACGCCGGGAATGCTTGTCGCGGTCGAGTCCGCTGCGGTCTTGATGTAGCCGTCGGCGTCCATGTCGACTTGGCCCTTGAAGAGTTCGGTCGCCGGCACGTGGCCGATCGCGACAAACAGGCCGTCGGCGGCGAGGTCGGTGAGCGCGCCGGTGTTGACGTTCTTCAGCTTCACGTTCGTGACCGATTTCGGTTCGCTGGTGCCTTCGACGCTGTCGACGGCCGTGTCCCAGACCACCCTGATCTTCGGGTGGTTGAGCAGGCGCTGCTGCAACATCTTCTCAGCGCGCAAGCTGTTGCGGCGATGGACGAGTGTGACCTTGCTCGCGAAGTTTGTCAGGAACAACGCCTCCTCGACTGCGGTGTTGCCGCCGCCGACGATCGCGACTTCCTTGCCGCGATAGAAGAAGCCGTCGCAGGTCGCGCAGGCGGAGACGCCATGCCCTTTGAACGCTTCTTCGGAGGGCAGGCCCAGCCAGCGGGCTTGTGCGCCGGTCGCGATGATCAAGACATCGCAGGTGTAGGTCGTGCCGCTGTCGCCCTTCAGACGGAACGGGCGGCTCTTCAGATCGGCGTCGACGATGACGTCGTCGGCGAATTTCGTGCCGACATGTTCTGCTTGCGCCTTCATCTGGTCCATCAGCCATGGGCCTTGGATCGTCTCGGCGAAGCCCGGATAATTTTCGACATCGGTTGTGATCGTCATCTGGCCGCCCGGTTGGAGGCCCGCGACCAGCAGCGGCTCCAGCATGGCGCGCGTCGCGTAGATCGCGGCGGTGTAACCGGCCGGGCCGGAGCCGACGATCAGCACTTTGGCGTGCGTGGTCTTGGTCATTTTTGGAGAGGTCCTTTCGTCCCATATAGGAATGCGGCTTGCCGCACCGCAAGGCTCTGGCCCGCCATCACGGAGCGTTTACCGCGGACTTAGGCCGATTTTCCTGCGGATGAGGGCTGCGATCCGCGCCGTTTCGTTGAGCGGTTCGTACGACCATTGCGCGATTTCGCCTGTGAATTTGCGGGCGATTCCGCGTTGCTCCAAAGCGTTGTGGAGGCAGTCGAACTTCGGATCGCCGCCGGGTAGATCGACGATGTAGACGGGTTTGCCGGTCGCCGCCGCTTCGACGGCCATATTCGTCGAATCGGATGTCACGAGGATGACATCGGCGAGTGCGAGCAGACCGAAGTAGGGATTGTCGCCGGTGCCGTCCCACAGGAACGCCTGTGTGTCGGCGAGCGCCTCTTTGATGATCCGCGTTTGCGCCTCGCCCGTGCGGCGTGAGGTTGTGACCATGAGGCCCAAGCCCCGTGCATCGAGTTGCTTCAATTGCGCTGCGAGGTTTTGTGCGTCGATTTCGGCGAAGCGGTGCGTCTTCGATTTGCCACCAACGAGTACGGCGATGCGTGGTTGCTTGAGCGCGCTGAGTTTTACTCGCCATTGGTTCGCAGCGGCGTCGAGCTTCGTGCGTGTTACCGCGTTTGGGCTGCCGATTATCGCCTCGACGTTCGCGCCTTTGAGATCATCGTGTTCAGGCGGGACGACGAGGTCGAAGTGGCTCGGGTCGATGCGCGGATCTTGTAGTTGGACGGCGTACGTCTTGCCGCTGGAGAGGCGTTTCACGGCGAGCACGTATGGGATCGAGCGCCAGCCGCAACCGATCACTACCTTTGGCCATGGGGCAACGAAGGTGCTGCTGCCCGCGCCCAATGCGCCGAATGGGGCAGGCCACATTGTGACCGGTAGAAGTGTCCACGGGAGGCCCGGGTGGACCGTCTTAACCTGAACGGGCAAGCCCAGTGCTTCGGCCAAGCCGCGCACTTGGTTGGCCATGCCGGCGCGGCCGTCGGAGATGCCCCAAGTCACGTTTTCTACCGCCGGTTCGTTCACAGTCTTTCGCGATCCTGTAATTTTATTGCTGAACTCGTTGGCTGGACGCGCTAGAACGTTCTCCACGCAACTTTCTGTCTTAGTCCGGACGCATCCCATGCAGCGGATCAAACTCGACGCCATCGACCGGCGCATTCTTCACGAGCTTCAAGCCGAAGGCCGCATCACGAACGTCGAACTTTCGCACCGAGCGAAGATTTCGGCGCCGCCCTGTTTACGGCGGGTGCGCGCGTTGGAGCAACAGGGGTTCATTCGCGGCTACCATGCCGATTTGGACCCGAAGGTGCTGGGCTATGAGGTGATGGCGTTCGCGTTCGTCGGCCTGAACAGCCAGGCCGAGCCCGATCTCAAGGCGTTCGAGGCGCAGGTCCTGCAATGGCCGATCGTGCGCGAGTGCTACATGATGTCGGGGGAAATCGATTTCGTACTGAAATGCGCCGCCAAAGACTTGAGCGAGTGGCAGAGTTTCGTCACCGAGAAACTGACCGCGGCAAAGAACGTGGCATCGGTGAAGACGGCGCTGACCATCCGCCCGTCGAAGCGGGAGCCGGGTGTGCCGGTGGAACTCTAGAAAGGGCGACAGGTTGCCCTGCCGCCCTCATGCGTTTCGCGGCGTTTTAGGCGCTATTTGAATTCCACCTTCGTGATTTCGTAGGAGCGGCCGCCGGAGGGGGTGTTGACCTCTACCCTGTCGCCGTTCGTTTTGCCGATCAGCGCGCGGGCCAAGGGGGAGGAAATCGAGATGCGGCCTTTGGCGAAGTCGGCCTCGAGATCGCCCACGATTTGGTACTTCGCCTTCTGATCCGTGTCTTCGTCGACGACGGTGACCGTCGCGCCGAATTTCACGACCTTGCCGGAGAGCTTCGAGACGTCGATCACCTGCGCTCGCGAGATCTTGTCCTCAAGCTCCATAACGCGGCCTTCGATGAAGCTCTGGCGCTCCTTCGCGGAATGGTACTCCGCGTTTTCAGAAAGGTCGCCGTGTGCGCGCGCTTCCGAAATCGCCCGGATCACGGACGGACGCTCCACCGACTTTAGGTGCTTGATCTCCGTTTCAAGGGCCTGAAAGCCCTGAGCGGTCATGGGAACCTTTTCCATAGTCTCTGCTCAACTTCCGCCGCACCGAAGGACAACAAATTCGAAGGGCCTTGGTGGTGCGACCGCCCAAGGCCTCTCAAAACGGTTTGAAATTGCTCGTAAGACTGTCGCTTCTCGAGCTTGCGCGAGAGACGCAGTCCCCTCGAACGCATGCCCTAGAACATAAGGGAAATGCGGCGAAATTTCAAGGTCCGATTACCGTCATGAATCCTTTGGATTCAAGGCGTTAACGAGCGAAAGCTTGAAGGGGCGTGACGTCCAGCGTCGTGGTGCGCAAGGCCTCTATTGCCTGCACGGCGGCAAGCGAACCCGCGACCGTGGTGTAGTAGGGGATCTTCTGCATCAGTGCGGTGCGGCGGATCGAGAGCGAGTCTTTCAGCGCCTGCGCGCCTTCGGTCGTGTTGAAGACGAGATCGACGCTGCCGTCCTTCATCGCGTCCACGATGTGCGGGCGGCCTTCGTAGACCTTGTTGATGCGGGTGACCGCGACGCCTTCTTTGAGCAAATGGTCGGCTGTGCCGCCGGTTGCGATGATATTGAAGCCGAGCGTTATTAAGCGTTGCGCGATGGCGACGGCCTTTGCCTTGTCGGCGTCGCGGACTGAGAGGAACACCGTGCCCTTGTCCGGCAACGTCAGGCCCGCCGCGATCTGGCTCTTGGCAAAGGCGCGCTCGAACGTGATGTCGATGCCCATGACCTCGCCGGTGGACTTCATCTCCGGCCCTAAGATCACGTCGACGCCGGGGAAGCGGGCGAACGGCAGCACGGCCTCTTTGACGGAGATGTGGTTCGGGGCGGGGTCTTTGAGGTTGAACGAGGCGAGCTTTTCGCCGGCCATCACGCGCGATGCGATGGCGGCAACGGGAATACCCACGGCCTTCGCCACGAACGGTACTGTGCGGCTCGCGCGCGGGTTCACTTCCAGAACGTAGATTTCACCGTCTTGGATCGCAAATTGGACGTTCATCAAGCCCACGACGTTGAGTTCGCGGGCGAGTGCGGTCGTCTGGCGCTTGATCTCGTCGATCGTGCTGCGGTCGAGCGACCAGGGCGGGATCGAGCAGGCGCTGTCGCCGGAATGCACGCCGGCCTCTTCGATGTGTTCCATGATGCCGGCGATGAAGACGGTGTCTGCGTCCGCGATGGCATCGACGTCGACTTCGATGGCGCTACGCAGGTATTGGTCGATGAGCACGGGATCGTCGCCCGAGATCTTGAACACGTCGGTTTGGGCCAGCGTTTCGACCATGTGTTCTTCGTCGCGCACGATCGTCATGCCGCGTCCGCCCAGCACGAACGACGGCCGGATGACCACGGGGTAGCCGACCTCGCGCGCGGCTTGGAGCGCCTCTTCGGTGGTGAGTGCGGTGCGGTTCACCGGTTGCTTTAAGCCGATGTTGTCGATCAGTGCTTGGAAGCGTTTGCGGTCTTCGGCGGCGCCGATCGCGTCGGGTTGCGTGCCCATGATCGGGATTTTCGCGGCCTCAAGCGCCGCCGCAAGTTTCAGCGGCGTTTGGCCGCCGAACTGGCAGATCACGCCCGCAACCTCGCCATTTGCTTGTTCCGTGCGGATGAGTTCGACGACGTCCTCGGCGGTCAGCGGTTCGAAGTAGAGCCGGTCGGCGGTGTCGTAGTCGGTCGATACCGTTTCCGGGTTGCAGTTGACCATGATCGTCTCGAACCCTGCCGCCTTCAGCGCGAACGCGGCGTGGCAGCAGCAATAGTCGAACTCGATGCCTTGGCCGATGCGGTTCGGGCCGCCGCCCAGGATGACGGCTTTCCTACGCGCGGTCGGTTCGCTTTCGCATTCGACGTGGCCCGCAAGCGGGGCCTCGTAGGTCGAGTACATGTACGGGGTGAGCGCGCGGAATTCGGCGGCGCAGGTGTCGATGCGTTTGAAGACGGGGGTGACGCCGAGCCGGCGGCGCTGGCCTGCGACTTCGCTTTCGCGCTTGTTTGTGAGTTTGGCGAGCCGCGCGTCGGAGAAGCCCTGCGCTTTCAACTCGCGCATGCCGTCTTCGTCGTCGGGCAGGCCGTGCTCGCGCACGCGCTCTTCCGCTTTGACGATGTCTTCGATCTGCTCCAGGAACCACGGGTCGATTTTCGACGCTGCGAACACTTCGCTGACGGTCAAGCCCAAACGGAACGCTTGCGCGACGACCAGGATGCGTTCCGGCGTGGGTTTCGCGAGCGCTGCAATTGTGGCGTTCCTGTCGTCACCGGAGCGCAAGCCCGGAATGTCGATCTCGTCGAAACCAGAGAGGCCGGTTTCGAGCGACCGCAGTGCCTTTTGCATGGACTCCGCGAACGTCCGTCCGATCGCCATCGCCTCGCCGACCGACTTCATCGAGGTCGTGAGGACGGCCTCGGCGCCGGGGAATTTTTCGAACGCGAAGCGCGGGATCTTGGTCACGACATAGTCGAGCGTCGGCTCGAACGAGGCGGGCGTCGCCTTCGTGATGTCGTTCGTGAGTTCGTCGAGTGTGTAGCCGACCGCAAGCCGTGCCGCGACTTTCGCGATCGGGAAGCCTGTCGCTTTCGACGCCAGCGCGGATGAGCGCGACACGCGTGGGTTCATTTCGATGACGACGAGGCGGCCGTCCTTCGGGTTGACCGCGAACTGCACGTTCGAGCCGCCGGTCTCGACGCCGATCTCGCGCAGCACCGCGATGCTGGCGTTGCGCATGATCTGGTATTCTTTGTCTGTCAGCGTGAGCGCGGGCGCGACAGTGATGGAATCGCCGGTGTGCACGCCCATCGGGTCGATGTTTTCGATCGAGCAGATGATGATGCAGTTGTCGGCCTTGTCGCGCACGACCTCCATCTCGAACTCTTTCCAGCCGAGCACGGATTCTTCGATCAGCACGGATTTGACTGGCGAGGCGTCGAGGCCGCGTTCGACGATGTCGACGAGTTCTTCTTTGTTGTAGGCGATGCCGCCGCCCTGGCCGCCCAGCGTGAACGAGGGGCGGATGATCGCGGGCAGACCGACGTGATCGATCGCCGCCAACGCTTCGTCCTTTGTCGTGGCAATGCGGGAGCGCGGGCATTCGAGGCCGATCTTTTCCATCGCCTCGCGGAACAGCAGGCGGTCTTCGGCTTTCGCGATCGCCTCCGGCTGCGCGCCAATCATCTCGACGTCGTATTTCTTGAGCACGCCGGTTTTGTTCAGATCGAGCGCGGTGTTCAGCGCGGTCTGCCCACCCATCGTTGGGAGCAGCGCCATGCGCGCGCGGGGATGTTCTTTGCGCTCGCGCGCAATGATCTTGGCCACGAACTCTGTCGTGATCGGCTCGATGTACGTCGCGTCCGCGAGTTCCGGATCCGTCATAATCGTCGCCGGGTTCGAATTCACGAGCACAATGCGATAGCCCTCGGCACGAAGTGC
>JBJXEH010000033.1:0-10897 GCA_046153995.1 Micropepsaceae bacterium | reverse complement strand
CCGCACTACACGGGCGCGGAAGGCAAGAAGAAGGTGGCCGCGATGGTGCGGGTTGCGGACTTGACGCGCAACGCGTTTATGAACGGCGACATCTCGACGGTCATGAGCCCGCGTACGGTTCTGACGTGGGCCGAGAACGCCGAGATCTTCAACGACGTCGGCTTCGGCTTCCGCGTGACGTTCTTGAACAAGTGCGACGAGCTCGAGCGGGCAACGGTGGCCGAGTTCTACCAACGCTGTTTCGGCGAAGAATTGCCCGAGTCGTCGGCGAAGGTGATGGTGGCGTAAGGTACGGCCTCCATGGCGACAAAATCCGAGAGCCCTGCTGATCCTTTTAAGCGTGCGGTGGCGAACACCATGCGGGCGATGGGGGCTGAGCCGGAGTTGGAGATTGCGTTCGGGACGGAGCCGCCCACGCTGAAAGGTTTGAAGGCGCGGCTTCCCTTGCCCGGCCGCGACTTGCCGAAGAACGATGTCGCGCAGACGCGCGGTGTCGCGGACGGGTTTGCGCTTCGGCTGGCGCTGCACGACGACAAGACGCATGCGAACTATGCGCCGCCCGGGTCTTCGGCGCGGGCGATCTTCGAGGCCGCGGAACAGGCGCGGGTCGAGTCCATCGGCTCGATTGCGATGAAGGGCGTTGCTAAGAACCTTGAGGTCGCGCTTGAGGCGCGGTTGAAGCAGAAGGGCTTTGCGAACGCGCGCGACCGGAATGAGGCGCCGCTGGCGGAGGCCGTGGGCTTGCTGATGCGTGAGCGGTTGACCGGGCGGCCGGTGCCTGCGGCGGGTAAGGCCGTCGTGGAGGCTTGGCGCGAGCATATCGAGGCGAAGGCTGGTTCCGATTTCGAGCGGCTCGACGATGTCATCAAGGATCAGGCGGCGTTCGCGCGGGTGACGCGGCGGATATTGACGGACCTCGGGCTCGGCGACGAGCTCGGCGAAGACCCGGACGGGTCCGACGAAGACTCCGACGAGAGCGCGCAGGAGGATAGCGAGAGCTCCGACGGCGACGCCGGCGAGACGTCCGAACCGCAAGGCGCGTCGAGCGAAGAAACCGAGATGTCGGAGGCCGAAGGCGAGGACGGCGAGCAGCAGGCTGTGGAGGTCGAGACCGAGGAGCGCGCGTCGCGCTCGGAAGCCGACGACACTGCCGATGGAAAGCAGCCGTGGCGGCCGGACAATGCGCTGAGCGGTTCGAATGAGCCAACCTACAAGGTCTACACGCCGCAGTTCGACGAGGTGATCACGGCGGAAGAGCTTTGCGATATGGAGGAGTTGGCGCGTCTGCGCGCGTATCTCGATCAGCAGCTGCAAGCGTTGCAGGGCGTGGTTTCGCGGTTGGCGAACCGGTTGCAGCGCAAGCTTATGGCGAAGCAGAACCGGACGTGGGAGTTCGATCTGGAAGAGGGCATCTTGGACGCGGCGCGGCTGTCGCGCGTGGTCGTCGATCCGATGCATCCCTTGTCCTACAAAATGGAAAAGGACATGAAGTTCCGCGACACGGTCGTGACGCTTCTGCTCGACAATTCGGGATCGATGCGCGGGCGGCCGATCATGGTGGCCGCGATGTGCGCCGATATTCTTGCGCGCACGCTTGAGCGCTGCAACGTGAAGGTCGAGATTTTGGGCTTCACGACGAAGGCGTGGAAGGGCGGGCAGTCGCGCGACAAGTGGCTGCAAGAGAACAAGCCGCCGGCGCCGGGGCGGCTGAACGACCTGCGCCACATTATCTACAAGCAGGCGGACGCGCCGTGGCGGCGCGCGCGGCGGAACCTTGGGCTCATGATGCGCGAGGGACTGCTCAAAGAGAACATCGACGGCGAGGCGCTGATGTGGGCGCACAACCGGCTGATCGCGCGGCCCGAGCAGCGGCGCATTCTGATGGTGATTTCGGACGGCGCGCCGGTGGACGACTCCACGCTGTCGGTGAACGCCGGCAACTATCTCGAGCGGCATTTGCGCGAGGTGATCGAGGCGATCGAGATGCGCTCGCCGATCGAGGTGATCGCGATCGGGATCGGGCACGACGTGACGCGCTATTACAAGCGCGCGGTTACGATCGTCGATGCGGAGCAGTTGGGCGGTGCGATGACGGACAAGCTTGCCGAGTTGTTCGACGAGGATACGGCGAAGTCGTTCGCCCCTGCCCCGCGGCGGCCGGTTCGTACGAAGGCGCCGGTTGCGGCGGCTGCGCGGTGAAGCGGTCCGCCATTGCGCTTGGGTTAGCGGCATCGTTGTCGGCCGCGTATGTGTTCTATGCGACCGCCGAGCCGCGCGATGCGCGCGCGTTGAGCTTGCAGGTTTCGGGCTTGCCGTTCAGCACAGGCGAGGACGCGAAGTCTTACGTTGGTAAGCTGCGCCATCGCGGCACGTTGAAGCTGACCTCGGACGATGCGGACTTCGGTGGCCTGTCCGGGTTGATCGTGTCGGATGATGGCGCGCGGTTCTTGGCGATCACCGACAACAGCAATTGGCTGACCGGTACGCTCACGTATCGCGACGGCAAGCTGGCGGGCTTGAATGGCACGTCGATCGCGCCGCTTCTCGACCTCAAGGGACGCAAGCTGAGTGGCAAGGATGGCGATGCGGAGGGGCTCGCAGGCTCGCTCGACGGCGACGTGTTCGTGAGCTTCGAACGCGACCATCGCATCTGGCGCTATGCGTTCGGCAAAGATGGGTTGGCTGCGAAGGGGGTTGCCGTGGCGACGCCTGCTGCGTTGAAAGATGTGCCGAACAACAAAGGGCTTGAGGGGATTGCGCTGCTCAGCGATGGGCGTTTGCTGGCGCTGACCGAGGCCTATCACGACGACGCGGGGAACATCCGCGGGTGGCTCTTGAAGGACGGCGCCGAGGCGCAAGCGATTACACTCGCGCGGCGCGCGCCGTTCGATCTGACCGATGTGCGGCAATTGCCGAACGGCGATGTGCTGACGCTGGAGCGGCGGTTCAACCGCACCGGCGGGGTCGGGTTCGAGATGCGGCGGATCAAAGGCGCGGATATTGCCGCCGCTGCGACGCTGGACGGCGAGGTCGCGGCCGACGTGGGCATGAACTTCATCATCGACAATATGGAGGGGCTCTCCGTCCGCAACGGCGACAACGGCGAGACGCTTGTCTATGTCGTGTCCGACGACAACTTCAATGCGCCGGTGCAGCAGACGCTGCTTATGATGTTCGAGCTGAAGGACTAATAACCGCCAAGGCCGCCGGTTGGGCGGACGATGGGCCGCAGGATCATGTAGACGCCAAGCAGCGCGAACGACATGAGTGCCTTCGTGCCGGCATCGAGCGCCATATAGTGCGCCCAGTTCGGTACGCTTCCCGCGTAGGCCGACGGGTAGAACAGGAACATCGCGATGAAGGAGCTGGTCAGCGCGCTGTAGAGCGGGGCCTTCCACCAGACGACGCCGCGGGTGCGGTCGAAGACGTAGACGCCCGCCAGCTGGCCGATCGCCATGGCGCCTAAGAACGCGCCCATGACGCGCACGGTGGGCACTTCGCCCGGGTCCGGAAGCAGCGGGTCGGCGCGCAGCACGACGGCGAACGCCGTCAGCACGACGAGCGACCAGGAGACGAACACATGGGCGAGCGCGAAGTCTTCGCCGTAGCGGCGGTTGACGAGGTTCGCGATCAGGAACACGACGGGCACGATCGCGTGGCCCGCATTGAGCCAGTTCGAGGGGTAGAATTCGGGACGGCGCAGCGGGCTCAAGACGCCGTCGAACAGCGTGAAGGGTACGCTGCGCATCTCCCACGCCACGAGCAGCGTCATCGCGACGGCGACGCCGGGCACGATCAGGATCACGAAGTCGCGCATGAGGCGTAGCACCCGCGGCAGCCTGGACGGCGCGTGCGAGACGACGACGCCGCCCTCGGCGGCCAAGCGGTTGACGTTGCTGATCATTACCCTCAAGCAGAATCGCTGCCGCAGGGTGCGAAGATCGACTTAGGGGCGCAAGTGCGCGAATTAGGCCTTTGCGGCGGCGCGCACGATTTCGCGCTTCAAACGGCGGGCGCGGTCGGACAAAGTGTCGTCGTTCAGCTTGATGATATATGCGTCTAGGCCGCCGTTGTGGTCGATCGAGCGCAGCGCGTGCTTGGAGATTTTCAACTTTACCGTGCGGTCGAGCTTGTCAGAGATCAGCGACACTTCCGACAGGTTCGGGCGGAACTTGCGCTTCGTCTTGTTGTTCGCGTGGCTGACATTGTGTCCGCTCAACACGCCCTTGCCGGTTAGTTCGCAGCGCCGTGCCATGATGAAATTTCCGTCCAATCCGATGAAATGCGAACCCGCGCCGGGGAAGCCCCATGCGCGGGAGGGCGGACCTATAGGCGAGGGGTTGAGCCCGCGTCAAGTTTTGGCGGCCAAGTGCGCCAAAATGGCCTTGGCGGCCTGAGGCGGGGCCAGGGTGCCCTTGGCGACTGCGGCTTCGAGCTTTGCCAGTTCGGCGCCGATGGCCGGGTCCTCCGTCAATGTGGCGAGCAGGCCTTCGCGCAGTTCGGTTTGCAGCCACGCCACGCGTTGGTCGCGGCGTTGGAGGTCCCAGGCGCCGTTTGCGGTGAGTGTCGTGCGGAATAGTTCGATGTCGCTCCAGACTTCGGCGATGCCTTTGCCTTCGGTGCTGGAGACGAGGCGTACGGCTGCCGACCAGCCTTCGAATTTCGGGCGCATGAGGTGAAGGGCGCTTGCGTATTCGGCGCTCGCGCGGTTGGCGGCTTGAAGCAGATCGCCATCGGCTTTCGTCACCACCACGAGATCGGCGAGTTCCATGATGCCGCGTTTGATGCCTTGAAGTTCGTCGCCGCCGCCGGGCGAGACGAGTACGAGGAACATGTCGACCATGTCGGCTACCGCGGTCTCCGACTGGCCGACGCCCACCGTTTCGACGAGCACGACATCGAACCCTGCCGCTTCGACGAGGAGCATGCTTTCGCGCGTGCGGCGGGCGACGCCACCCAACGTCTGGCCCGCGGGCGACGGGCGGATGAAGGCGTTCGGGTCTTGTGCCAGTTTCACCATGCGCGTCTTGTCGCCCAGGATCGAGCCGCCGGACCTGCGCGACGAGGGATCGACAGCGAGCACGGCGACGCGGTGTCCCCGCGCGGTCAGCCATATGCCGAACGCTTCAACGAAAGTTGATTTCCCGACGCCCGGCGCACCCGACAGGCCGATGCGCAAGGCACGGCCGCTCAACGGGAGTGCCGCATTCACCAACTCAGTTGCGGCCGCTTCGTCTTTGTTACGGCTTGATTCGATAAGTGTGATCGCCTTCGCCAACGCGCGGCGGTCGCCTGCAACCAGAGCGTCCTTTAAGTCCTTGATTTTGGCGACTTCCGATGAATGGACATTCATGATTTTGGTGACGATTGCAGCTTGAACATCGCCTTCGACTTCCGCCACAATTCAAACATGGTGGCCGACGATATAGCGGCCCTAGCCGGACCCCTAAGTTCAATCGCCAGTCGAGGTTTAGTCAATCGATGTTGAAACGTTTGTTGCTTGCGACGACGATCGCGCTTTTGCCCATCACCGCGTCCGCCGAGGAAGCGGCGATGGTGCCCGCCTCCACGTCTGCGGCTCAAGGCCCGACGAGCACGGTGCAGCTGGTCTGGCAAGTTTATCTGGGTGGGTTCAATCTCGGGAACGTCGGCATCAAGTCGAGCTTCACCGGCAACGGCTACTCGGCCGTGTCGCGGTTGAAGACGGCTGGCGTGGTGAACTCGTTCTATGAAGCGGTGATCGATGCGAACTCCGTCGGCACGCTGAGCGCCACCGCGTTGCAGCCGAAGAAGTATGCGTCGAACACGGTCAACGAGAAGCAGAGCCAGAAGGTCGATCTGACCTACACGGCGTCCGGCATTCAGCTGGATGCGGAGCCCGCGTACAACGTGAACCGCTTCCCGGTTAGCGACGAGCAAAAGCGCGGCACGCTCGATCCGTTGTCGGGTCTCGTCTATTCGCTGTCGGGCGTTTCGCATTCGGCGGCAAAGCCGTGCGGCGAACCGGTGCGCGTTTTCGACGGACGGCGGCGCTATGACATCGAGCTCACGCCGTCCGGCCAAGACAAGCTGAAGACCGACGGCGGTTACAGCGGCCCTGCGCAAAAGTGCACGATCGTCTACAAGCAGCTTGCGGGCTTTAAGCCGAACCTGAACAAGGGCAAAGCGCTGCCGGTCATCACCGTTTGGTTCGCAGCAATGGAAAGTGCCGCCGGCGGGCCCGTGAAGACGTTCATGGTGCCGGTCAAGATGATGACCGAAACCCCCTACGGCGTGGCGCTCGCCCATGCGCGCAAGATCACGATCGACGGCGCGCAGAAGACCAGTTGAGAAAACTGACTCGATCGAATCCGTTACAGCGTTACAACGGCGGAGTTCCGCCGTTGTTGCCGTTACACTGACGTTACCTTGCCGTATTTTGTAACGCATCGAAGCTCTCCTCTGCGGGGGCGACGTCAGTCAGATAGCGGGAAAACGCATCGGCCAGCGCTTCGCCGCGGTAGCCGCGCGCTATAACGCCATCAGGTTTGCGCACGAGGCCGGGGCGGATGCCGAAATTTGCTAAGCGCTCCGCCAGCAAGCGCGCGTTGAGCGGACCGCCGCGGAAAGCGGTCGCCCATGGGCGCTCGGGATCGGCGGTTAGCTTTGCCAAGAGATCGCTTGAGCCGATGCGCGCGCGTTCGCCGATTGTGCAGAGGTCGCGGATGTCGCGCAACAATGCGAGGTTCGACGTGGGCGGCGGTGCTGCGGCGGTGAACAGCGCTGCCGCTTCGGCTGCGCGTTGGCCTACGCCTTCGCTGATCGCGCGTGCGAGCGTGAGCAAAGGGTGCCAGCTTTCGTTTGTGCTTGGTGCGCCGGTTGCCTCACGCAGTTTTGCGCCCAGCACCAGCGCTGCGGCTTGCATTCGCGCGCGGAGTTCCAAGGCGTGCGGCGGTGGGTCGATGAGCCCCATGTTCGGCCTTGTCTGACGCGCGGGTGCCGGCGCCATCCGTACGAGGATGGACCTCAGCCGCAGGTCTTCCGGCAACACGGATGCCGTCGCGATGGCGGCCGGCGCGAAACACGAACTGCGGCCGCTTTCGTTGCGCCTTGTGCGGGCGGTCAGGAACACGCCGTCGCGATAGGCGCCTGCCGTCATCAGCGTGCGCATGTCGCGTCGGTAGAGCGTGCCGCCGGTGATGTCGTCGATCAGCAGGGTCGGCCGTTCCGCGGCAATGATGGGCAGAACTTGCGAGGCGATCGCGCGCGATAGGATCAGCGGCGACGGGGTCAGCCAGGCGATCAGCCTCAACGCGCGGGCGTGATCGGCTCGCGCATCTAGCCCTTGCAGAACGAGGCGCGGCGACATGTCGAACGAGGCTTCGTGGCTGCGCATGCACCACGCGTGCGGGCACCAGAGCGCCATCGCTTCGATTGCCGCCGGCGGCTCGTCGAGTTGACTGCTGAGCAGCGCGCAGACCTCACCGAAAAGCGTCAACGGATCGACGGTGCTTGGCCATGGCGCGAGCGCGCGCGGCCCCTGCCCCGCGTTTGACGGCCAGGCCAATGCCTTCGCGCGGCGCAGTGCCACTTCTGCGCAAGCACCGAGCAGGTGTTTCGGCAGGGCCGGCGGCAGCGGGCGGGTGAGGTCGAGTGCCGGGTCCACAATGCCGACGGCGCGCGCGCCGCAACCGGCGATGAGCGCTGCGTGGCGATGTGCGCTGTCTTGCCCGCCGCGGCCGGCCTCCGGCCAAATCACGACCACGCGGCGTGCGAGCTTGGGCAACGACGGTGCGATCGCCGCGTCGTCTTGCGGCGTGCAGCGTTGGGGCAGCATGCCGATCGCGAAGCTTCGAAGCTGTGCCGCTGGGTCGATCCATGCGGCGAGCGCGTGCTCGCCGTAAACGAGAAGCGCGGGCACGGCCGGATTGGGCGGGATGCCGTCGAAGTTGGGTTGTTTTTGCGGGGAAATGAGCCGCCTCCTGAGGGGTCGAGGAGAGGGAATGCACAGTAGAACAAAGTGTGAACTTTGTCAAGTTTTACTTATTCGATGTGTGGTTTGGCTGACAGCCTGCAACAGCCGTTGACCGGCCCGCCTCTTGATGTTATGACTACAGTGGTCATAATGAGGCAAAGCCATGCGAAAGATTCAGCTGCGCGATGCGAAGGCAAGCCTGTCGGAGGTCGTCGACCAGGCGGTGGACGGAAAAGCGTCCATCATCACCCGGCATGGCAAGCCTCAGGCCGTGGTCTTGGGATTCAAGGAGTGGGAGCGGCTTTCGCTCGTTCCCTCGTTCGGCCGCTTGTTGATGTCCGCGCCAGCCGGCATCGGCGACGTGCCGGCGCGAAACAAGGCCTCCGTTCGCACTGTCGATTTGTAGCCCGTGTACCTAGTCGATACCGATGTCGTTTCAGCCGCCGCGCCGACGAAGGCGGTGGGCCCACCCCCGTTTGCCGCGTGGATAGCCGCGCAGTCGCCGCACCTGTTTTTGTCCGCGGTTTCTATCGCGGAGATCGAGGATGGAATCGCAAAGTTGCGCCGCAAGGGTGCAACGAAGAAGGCGCGCGATCTGACGGCGTGGATTGAGACCCTTCTGCATCTCTACAGCGATCGCGTGCTTGTCTTCGATGTGGACCTTGCCCGCATCGCCGGCCGGGTGTCGGACAAAGCGCGCGGCCTGGGCCTCACGCCCGGGTTCGCCGACATTATCATCGCGGCAACCGCGCTGCATCACGGCCTTGTCCTGCTGACGCGGAATACACGGGACTTCCTGCCGTTGGGTGTCAAGGTGCATGATCCGTTCGTATCGCTTCCGAGCTGAGGTGCTGCGACGACGTGGGGACATCATTATCTGCCGCCGTACTTCGTTGCGTGACTTCCGGGGACCGCCGGGCATCCTTGCCGGCTCTTTGGGCGGCTGAACTTCAGCAAGGGCCGGCAGGGAGGCCAGCGGTCCCAGGAAGTGCGCCTCAACACAAGACTTGGCGTGTGTTAATTCTGGTGGAGGCGTAGGTGGGCCAATGGCGGACCGTTGCGCTAACCACTTCGCGTAAGCAGGCTTTAGGCCGCGCGCGCTTATGCTTTTGGCTTCGATGGAGGGCTGCTGCCATGAGCATGAACTTGAGCATGAAACAAGCGAGCGAGTTGGAGTTGGCGCGGATGGCGCGCGAGGGTGTCGATGAGGACGTGCTGATGGGTGCGGGCGATGCGCTTGAGCTCGATAAGTCTTGGCACGTGCTGCACTATTTGTTCACCGGCAAGGCTTGGGATGGGCCGCTGCCTGCCGCCGCGCTGCTGTCGGGCGGGCGCGAGGTCGGCGAGGATTTGGGCTACGGCCCTGCCCGCGTGCTTTCAGCGAAGGAGACGCAGGCGTTCGCTCAGTACTTGGGTGCGCAATCGGAGGCGGCGCTGGTGAAGAAGCTGAACGTGCCGAAGATGCAGAGCATGGACATCTATTGCGCGGACGACGACGCGCAAGAAGACCTGAACCACTATTTCCCGCAGCTGAAGTCGTATGTGAGCGACGCGGCGGCGAAGGGCCAAGGGTTGTTGATTTGGATGAGTTGAGTCTGGGAGCGTGGGCGTCCCGCCCGCTCCTACAGACTTTCAACAAACACTGCGCGCGGGCATCGTATGAGTTCGCGCGGCATTTCGACTGCTCGCAAACCAACTAACGCCGTCATGGCCGGGCAAGCGTAGCGCGACCCGGCCATGACGGTTTTTTTGAAGTTTTGCGACGGAGAGAATCATGGGCTTGATGCAAGAGCTTTCGGCGCAGCCGGCGCCGTTGATCTATTGGTTGCACTGGATGGGGTTCTTGAATCTCGTGGTGCCGCTGGCGTTCGTGTGGCGGAATTGGGAGGCGCGTGTCGTGATGGCGGCATTCCTCGGGAACGCTGTTTTCATGTCGCTGCTGTACGAGCAGATGGGGTACGGCAAGCACCTCGGGCTTGCGCATGTCGTGTTTTGGACGCCGCTGGTGCTGTGGCTGATTGCACGGTTCGAGACGATCCGCGCGCGGTCGACGGCGTTTGCGATCTACGTTCTCATGTTGCTTGCGACGAACGCGATCTCGCTCGGCATCGACTATGCCGACGTGTTTGCGGCGTTCCGGGTGTTCGGTTGATCCGGTGATCGGCCGGGGTTGAAATTCGCGGGCGGCGCACAATTTTGGATTCTCATGTCCGCTCTTTCACGCCGATTTTCGCTTTTGTCTCAGCCGCGCCGGGCCGATGGGCCTGAGGTTGCGGTTGTCCCGGGCGCGCCAGGCGACCACGATGAGCGGTTGCTGGACGCCTATTCGCGCACGGTGTCGTCGGTGGCGGAGGGTGTCGGGCCCGCGGTCGTGCGGGTGGAGGCGCAGGTCAACGGGCGTGGCGGGAGCGGGTCCGGCGTCATTATTTCGTCGGACGGGTTGGTTCTGACGAATAGCCATGTCGTGCAAGGGGCCTCGAGTGCGCGGCTGACGACGCCGGATCAGTTGACGTTCGAGGCGCGGGTGATCGGCGACGATCCGCATACGGACCTCGCGCTGTTGCACGCGCATGCACATGCGAAGTTGCCGGTGGCCGCGGTCGGCGACTCGAAGACTTTGAAGCCCGGGCATTTGGTGATCGCGATCGGCAATCCGCTGGGGTTCGAGTCGACCGTGACCGCGGGTGTCGTGTCGGCTTTGGGGCGGTCGTTGCGTTCGAGTTCCGGGCGGTTGATCGATGACGTTATTCAGACGGATGCGGCGCTGAATCCGGGCAACTCCGGCGGTCCGCTTGTCAATTCGCGCGGCGAGGTCGTTGGGATCAACACGGCCGTGATCATGGGCGCGCAGGGGATTTGCTTTGCGGTGGCGAGCAATACGGCGAGTTTCGTGTTGAGCGAGCTTGTGAAGCACGGGCGGGTGCGGCGCGGCTATATCGGCGT
>JBJXEH010000032.1:0-25137 GCA_046153995.1 Micropepsaceae bacterium | reverse complement strand
ACCAACAATACGGCTGAACGCATGGTAGCCTCCTTGTCGAAATCGGATTGATCCAGTGCCTCGGACCCTAGCGCATCCGCGAGGCGGCGGATATCGAAACGCGCGGGATTGTGACAGCTCCGCGCGGACTTCTATCCAAACCGCGGTCCTTGTATGAACGGCTGATGAACGGTGCACCCATAGACCCAAAGCAGGCTTTCGCCGAAGCGCAAGCGCTTGAGGCGCGCGGCGACTTGGCCGGGGCCGAGGCCGGCTATCGGCGGTTGCTGGCTGCCTTGCCCGGGCAGCCGGTGTTGCTTGCGCGGCTTGCCTTGCTGCGTAAGGCGGCGGGTGCGTTTAGCGAGGCGGAAGGCCTGCTTCGCCGTGCGATCGCCGCGGCTCCGCAAGAGGCGGCGTTGCAAAACAATCTCGGGAATGTGCTTCGCAACCTCGGACGGCTTGGCGATGCGGAAGCGAGCTATCGCAAGGCGCTGACGTTGCAGCCGATCTACGGCGAGGCCGCGTACAATCTTGGTGTCGTGCTGGAAGATCAGCAGCGCCTGGACGAGGCGCTGAGCGCCTATCGCGGCGCCTTGGAACTTGGACACGCCAAGGCTTCCGTGCGTGTGCGCATCGGCGCGATCTTGATGCAGCAGGGACAGACCGAGGCGGCGCTGGCCGAAATCGACGCTGCGATCGTGGCCGATCCCCAAGCATTCGACGCGCTCTACTATCGCGGGCTTGCGCTGGCGCAGCTGGAGCGGTTCGAGGACGCGGTGGCAGCGCTGGGCCAAGCTTCCGCGTTGCGGCCGTCGAGCCTTGAGGCGCTGCACGCGCTGGCGAACAATCTTCGCGCGTCCGACCGGCAGGCGGAAGCGCTTGATGTCTATTGGCGGATGATCGATGTCGCTCCTTTCGAAGTGACGACGCACAACAACTTGAACCAACTTGCTTGGACGACGGGCCGGCGCGATGCGTTTCTGACATCGTTTGCCTACGTGCGCGACCGGCAGGGTGACGACCCCGGCCTGATGGTGGCTGAAGCGCAGCTACGCACGCAACGCAGCGACCCCGGCGGCGCCGATCCTTTGTTGCGCAAGGCGATACAGATCGCGCCGGAGCGGGCGGATGCAAACGCGCTGCTCGGCCGGTTGCTTGCGGGGCGCGGTGCGTTCGCCGAGAGCTTCGAGCGGTTTGCGCTTGCGGTCAAAAGCGATCCAGCGGCTGGCGTTTACCGGAACGAGTTCGGGTACGCGTTGCTTAAAGGAAACGAACCGCGCGAGGCGCTGGTGCAGTTCGAAGCGGCGCGGCAACTCAATCGTGACGACCAGTTGGCGCTTGGCGGATTGTGCCTTGCTTACCGTGCGCTAGGCGACAGCCGCTACGGCGACCTCTTTGATATCGAGCGGTTTGTGCGCGTCTATCCGCTTCGCGTGCCTCATGGGTTTGCCGATGCGCGCGCTTTCAACAATGCGTTGGCTGAAGAGCTTCTCAAGCTGCACACGACGACGGCCGAGCCTCTGGATCAGACACTACGCGGGGGCACGCAGACGCCGGGGCTGTTGTTCCTGCGGCGGCTGAAGGCGGTCGAGCAGGTGCGCGAGCAGATTGCGGAGGCCGTCACGGACTATGTCGCCGCGATGCCGGCGCATGGCGACCATCCGCTGCTGTCGCGCAAGCAGGACGACTGGAGCTTTACGCATTCGTGGTCGTGCAAACTTCGCTCCAGCGGGTTTCATACGAACCATGTGCACCCGATGGGGTGGATCAGCTCTGCGTACTACGTGAGTCTGCCTGGCGCGCTTGACGATCCGGCACGGCGGCCGGGGTGGCTCAAGTTTGGCGAGTCGCATTTGGCGCTTGGCGGCGACGACCGGCCTGAGCACTTCGTGAAACCGCAGGTCGGGCACCTGGTGTTGTTCCCATCTTATTTTTGGCACGGCACCGTGCCGTTCGAGTCCGATGCCGACCGGTTGACGATTGCGTTCGACGCGGTGCCGGGCAAGATCGACCCCAGAACCATCATGGCGGGGCCTTATTGAAATGAGCGATGCTGCGAATGCGGTGGCTGAAGAGTTGCTTCAGCGGCTGGCGGGTTCGGTAGATGTCAGCGTGCAGGCGTTCGATATGGTGCGCGACCGGGCGCTGCTGGTCGAGCTTGGGGCGCAGGCTTACCGCCGCGCGAGCTTTCTGGACGAGCGTGTTCACAAACCCGGCATGAAGGGCGGCTGGGTCGAGCTTGGGCGGGTCATGGAAGCGGCGCACAGCGTCAAGTTTCAGCATCCGCTGCACTTCATTTTTCACACGGGGCACGTGGGATCGACGCTGGTTAGCCGCTTGTTGGACGAGACGGGGACCGTGTTTCCGTTGCGCGAGCCCGCAGCGTTGCGGCAGCTCGCGGAAATCCACGATAGCGGCGGCCGGGTCGATTCGCTGATAAATGCGCGCGGCTTCGGCATCTTGCTCGGCGGGTTTTTGAAGCTTTGGGGCCGGGGCGATGCGGCGACGCGCGCCGTCGTTTTGAAGGCGACGAGCAGCGCGGGGCGTATCGCGCCCGTTCTGCTTGCGCAGCAGACATCGGCACGAGCGATTTACATGAACATGCGCGCGGAGCCTTATATCGCGACGTTGCTTGCCGGCGCGAACGCGGCGATCGACCTTCGCGGTCATGGGCCGGAGCGGTTCCGGCGGCTCATTGCTTACGGCATCGGCGATCTTCAGGCGCTGCACCAGCATTCGCGTGGCGAACTGGCGGCGGCGAGTTGGCTTGTGGAGACGTGGAGCCAACAGAAGGCGCTGGATGCCGCCGGTCCACAGATGATCGCCGTCGATTTCGAGACGTTGCTCGGGGACATCGGCGGCGAGTTGGGGCGAATCGTGAGACATCTCGGCCTCCCGCATACGGCGACGTATCTCGCTAACGCCGGGCAGAGCCCGTCGCTGAAGCAGTATTCGAAGGCGCCGGAGCATGCGTATTCGCCGGAGCTGCGGACGCAGGTCTTAAGCGAGTCGCGCACCGTGCATGCCGACGAGATTCGCAAAGGTCTTGCATGGCTCGATCGTGCGGCAGCCGCGAACCCGGCGGTCGCCGCGGTGTGCGCGCGGGCCAAGCTTTAGGGTTTCGCCCACATGCGCATGAGGTTTTGGCGGACCACGTCGAGGCGGACGCGATTTTCCCATTTCATCGTCAGGCCTTCGAGCGCCGCGATTTCGTTTAGTTCATAGACTTGTTCGCGCTGATGCGGATCGGCGATCAGGCTTTCGATGAACGTGATTGCGACCAGGCGCTGCCCGGAACGCACCGGCGTCACTTCGTGCAGCATCGTCGAGGGATAGACGATCGCGCTGCCGGGTTCGCCTTTGAAAGTGAGCGTGCGGGTGCCGGCCACGATCGAGAGTTCGCCGCCTTCATAGGATGACGGCGGGGCGATGAAGATGGTGCAGGAAAGATCGGAGCGCAGCCGCGCGCCGGGAATGTTCATCATCGCCGAGTCGGCGTGCGCGCCGTATCGCATGCCGGGCTCGTAGCGGCTTAACAGCGGCGGCGCGATGCGCTTGGGCATCGCGAAATTCATGAACTCTTCGCAGCGGCCGACGGCTGCTTGAAGCACTTGCACGGACTCCGCGTATTTCGGATCGGCGTGGTCGGCCTGAAGGTTTTGTTTCGTTGTGTTTGCGGGGTTCGTGACGCGGCCGTCCACGAAGCGCAGCTGCGCGCTCAGCGCGGTTAGGCGCGCGACGTCGGCGGGCGACAGGAGGTCTTTGATCTCGAGGAACAAGGGTCAGCCTTTTCCGGTTTCATCGTGAGCATAGTACTCGCGCTGCGCCGCCAAAAGTGCGCAGACGAGGTCGCGCTCCGCGGCGCTTAGATACGGATTCCAGATGTCGAAGATCAGCACGACGCGCTGCGCGCTGCTTGCGTTCATGGCCTCGTGTTCGATCGTGTCGTCGAAGACCCAGGCTTTGCCACGTTGCCAAGACCGCGTTTCGTTGCCGACGCGGAACGTGCAGCCCTCTGGCACAATCAGCCCAAGGTGCACGATCAGGCGTGTGTTCGTGACGCCGGTGTGGGGTGCAATGCGCGTGCCGGGGGTGAGGGACGAAAAGAACGCCGCCGGTGCGAAGCCCGGGACATTGGCGAGCGGCATGGCGTCGAGCGTGGCCGCCGTCTCCGGGCAGCGATTGCAGTGTTCCTCAACGCGCACGCCGTCGTCCCAAAAGAAATACGCGCTCCAATCCGTAGAACGGTTTAGCGCCGCGGTTTCGTTCAGCGGCACGTTGTCCGGCATGTCGATGTAGGGGCGGAAACCGGCCGCGCGTTCTTGCAACAGTTCGGTCAATTCGCGCTCGATCCCGTCCGCTTTCGCTTCGAGGGCCGGCATCCAGGGAAACTGGCCGTCGTCGTAGAATTGGATCGCGGGGAGCTGCGGGAAGTTCAGCATCACGGGTTCTTGCCGGTAGATTTTCTTCTTGCCGGTCATGCCGTCTTTGCATTCGTCGAACCGGTCGAGGCCGGCGCCTTCGTGCTGCGCGCGGATGCGGCCTAGTTTCGATTCGACGAAGACGCTCAAGGCTTCGGTGTTCTCGCCTACCGCGACGCGCGCGCGTTGGACCAGTTTTTGGAGATCGGGGGACAGCCTGTTTTCGGCGGGCGTTACCTTTAGCGCGTCAGCGTAGATGCGCGCGGCGGCGCGCGTCTTTCCAAGGCGTTCGAGCACCGCGCCCTTCGCAAGCAACGCGGGATAGCAGTATGGGTCGGCCGATAGTGCTTGATCGTAGGCGGCCAATTCGCTGTTCGTGTCGCCCAGCGCGCGAAAAGCGCCGGCGAGGCTCAACGGAATGAGCGCGTCTTTTGGTGCGCTACTCGCCGCACGTCGCAGCAGCTCGATCGCTGCGCGTGCATCGCCTGCAGCCAACGTGCGTTGACCGAGGAAAAACAATGCATCCGCGTTGTCCGGCGAAACGGTACGCACCTGTTCCCAAATGCGCGCAGCCTCGTCGAGGCGCCCCGCACGGCTGGCCCGGCGCGCCGAATCAATGAGGCTGTTCAATGCTTCGCGTTCAATCAAAGTCCGACCACGATCCGTTGTGCTTGACGGCACTGCAAGTGTGCGCACGTGACGCCAACGTCAGATATATGCTCCGTACACGAACAACCTGCCGCCGACCGCAGGCAATTCGTGATGCCGTTGAGCCACATTCGAATTATTTCGGTCCGAGTTCACGCTGATGGTGTTGGACGTCACCTTTAACGAAGCGTTACCTTTGATGGATGTTGTTCGTGAATTGCTCGTGCGAGAGGGGGAATCGACCGTGGCGTTCTGCGTTGCGTTCGGCTTTTTGCGCGGATTTGCGGTCGTATCACGCGATGCGACAGCGAACGTAACTGGGTGACCGGGGCCTCGGGGGTCCGGCGCGCGTATCAGAAAGGGGCAAAGAAAGTGTTGAGCAGACAAACCCTACGATCGACGTTGATGGCGGGTGCCGCCATCGTAACGGTGGCCGGCGTTGCACCGGCTTACGCGCAGGATGCGGAACCGGTGGAGAAAGTCACCGTCACCGGCACGCGCATTCCGCAGAAGGGTCTGACATCGGTGTCGCCGGTGTCCACGATCACGAACGCAGAAGCGAAAGCGCAGGGCACGACGTCAGCGGAGACGCTGCTGAACAACCTGCCTCAGGTGTTTGCGAACCAAGGCGCCGAGGTGTCGAACGGCTCGTCCGGTACGGCGACGGTCGATCTTCGTGGTATTGGGCCGCAGCGGACATTGGTGCTCATCAACGGGCGCCGTCTCAATCCGGCTAGCGCCGGCCAACCGACGGCCGACTTGAACAACATTGCAATCGCGCTGGTTGAACGCGTCGAAGTCCTGACCGGTGGCGCCTCTGCCGTGTACGGCGCCGACGCAGTTGCCGGCGTCGTGAACTTCATCATGCGCAAGGACTTCGAAGGGGTGGAGTTCGGCGCACAGTACGGCATCGCCGATCACGACAACGACGATGCGCGCATGCGCGGCCTAATCGCGTCGCGTGCGCTCACAAACCCCAATGAATTTAAGCTTCCCGATACGCACGTTACTGATGGCCGCACCATTCAACTTTACGGGGTCATGGGGGCGAATACGGCGGACGACAAGGGCAACGTAACGCTCTATGCGCAGTACCGGCACGCCGAGCCGATCCTCCAATCGGAACGCGACTTCTCGGCCTGTTCGATTAGTACCCTACCGCCATTCACAGCAGGAACGCAGGTTTGCCAGGGATCAAGCAACTCTGCATTTGGACGTTTCGTCAGCTTCGATAATGGCAATGGGCCCTTCATCGCGACAGCTAACGGTTCGATGGCGACCCCATTCGTCGGCGCGAACCACAACTTCAACTTCGCGCCTTATAACTACCTGCAACGCCCCGATGAGCGTTACATCTTGGGAGCGATGGGGCGTTACGAGCTGGCCGGCGACTTAGAGGTCTATGGCGAGTTCCAATTCAACGACGACCGGACAGTTGCGCAGATTGCGCCGTCGGGTCTGTTCCGCGGGTCAGGGCTTGCGCGCGGCAACTACACCATCAATTGCGACAATCCGTTCATGACACCTGCGGGCGTTTTGGCGCCCAACCGGCCGCTCGACGTGTTCTGCGGCGGCGTCGCCGCCGGTCAGGCTACGTTGGACATCGGCAGGCGCTTTACCGAGGGCGGCCCACGCCAGGACGACTTCAGGCATACGTCGTTCCGTTCGGTCGTCGGCCTCAAGGGCTCGTTGGACGAACTCGGTTGGAACTATGATGTCTACGCCCAATACGGACAGACCGTTCAGTCGCGTACGTATTTGAACGACGTTTCGCTCGGACGAATTGGGAAATCTCTGCAAGTGGCGATTGATACGCGCCCAGGCCTTCCGACCACCGGAACGGCTCAATGCGTTTCCTTCATCAACGGCAGCGACGTCAACTGCTTGCCGTTCGATATTTTCCGCACCGGAACACTGAACCAGGGCTTGCTGAACTACTTGGTGACGCCCGGCTTCCAAATCGGCACGACCCAAGAGTGGGTCGTCAACGGTTCGCTGAACGGAGATTTGGGAGTCACGATTCCCTGGGCTGAGAGCCCGATCTCCGCGGCAATCGGCGGCGAGTATCGTCAGGAACGGCTTGAGCATCGCGTAGACTTGGCTTTCTCGTCCGGCGATCTCGCCGGTCAAGGCGGCCCAACGCCGCCCGTCAGCGGTTCGTTCGACGTTATTGAGGCATTCGGCGAGTTGTCGGTCCCGATCGTGGAAAACGCGCCGGGCATTTATCTGCTGCAAGCCGACGCCGGCTATCGCATTTCGGACTATGAGAACGCCGGGGTCACGCACACGTACAAGTTCGGCGGCTCATATATGCCGGTGGAAGATTTGCGGCTACGGGGCACGTTCCAACGCGCGGTACGCGCGCCAAATATTGTGGAGCTGTTCACGCCGACCTTCATTGGCCTTTGGGGCGGGCAGGATCCTTGCGCCGCCACGACTTCATCGCCGCCAGCGTTCACGACGGCTCAGTGCTTGAATCTTGGCCTCAACTTGGCGCAAGTCGCGCTGTTCCAGGCGAGCCCGAACTTCTCGTGCCCATCGGCGCAGTGTTCCGCCCGATTCACAGGTAACGCCAATCTGAAGCCTGAGGAATCGGATACCACATCGTTTGGCTTGGTGTTCACACCGACGTTCTTGAAGGGCTTTAGCGCCTCCGCCGACTATTATGACATTATGGTTGACGGAATCATCGGTGTCATCCCGCAGCGCGTCATTCTGCAGATCTGCGCTGCCAACCCGGCTGATCCGGTCTGCGTGAATATTCAGCGCGAGCCGACAACGGGCGTTCTGTTCGGCAACTCGGGCTTTATCAATAGCCCGAACCAGAACCTCGGATCGGTGCAAACCAAGGGCATCGATCTCGCGGCTAACTATCGGTTTGATCTGGCCATGGTCGATCTTGATGGCTCGCTGAACTTCAATTTCGAAGGTACCGTTATCGATAGCTTCGAAGTTGAGCCGTTGCCGGGGGCTGCGATCTATGACTGCGCTGGCCTCTTCGGAACAACCTGCGGCAACCCAACGCCGGAGTGGCGGCATAAATTCCGTGTGACCTGGGGAACCCCATGGGACTTGGATCTGTCGGTCGCGTGGCGGCGGATCAGCGAAGTTTCATTTGACGGAAACACGGCCGATCCATCGCTTACCAACGGCTTCTTCGATGTCCCGGATGCCGTGATCCCGGCCGAAGACTACTTTGACGTTTCGTTCGATTGGAGCGTAAGCGAGCACATCACTTTGCGCGGCGGCATCAACAACGTCACCGACAATGATCCGTTCGTCCTCGACTCGAATATCTTGGGCATCTCAAGCCCGCCGTTCGGCAACGCCAACACTTACCCGGTCGTATACGACTCGCTCGGCCGCGAAGTGTTCATCGGATTGACGACGCGGTTCTAAGGCTGGCGAGTTTTCAATTGTTTTGCGGCGGTCCCTCGCGGGGCCGCCGTTTCGTTTGGGAGTGTTTGTTAGGTACGCGCCGGGGCGTAAGGCCCCAAGGCATCGAACAACGGTCCCAGGTGGCGCTCGTAGTTGCGCCAGCGGTTTACTGCGCTAGCGGACAGCGGACGCCGCACTTGATTGATACTGGCCGTGCGCACGGTTCGGTCGTTCTCGTAAAACCGCAGGCATTGATCATTCCACGGAAGACCACACGAACTCACGACGCTGCGGATCTGCGCTTCAGGTTCAGCCAATAGGCGCTCGTGTTCGACGTGAACGATGCGGCCCGGCAGGACCGCATCCCAGTGCGCAATCATCTCTCGATAGCGTACGTATTGGCGACCGATTGCCGCGAGGTCGTAGCTCGTTTCATTGCGCTTGCTAAACAGCTGCCTGAACGACGACAGGCATGTGTCCACTGGGTCGCGCACCGAGTGCAAGATAACGGTATCCGGCATCGCCAAATGCGCGATTCCAACGTTGATGTAGTTCCCCAGCATTTTGTCGATGACGCGCCGTTTTCCATCCCAGCCGAGTTCGCGCAACGCCTCGAGATAGTCTCTGCCGACACGCCGGTAGAACGGCACCGGACCCGGCATGGCTTCGCGCTGCATCGCTGCCAACCCGGCGCGAAACGAGCGGGAGAGGGCCGATGTCTCCCCCAACCCCTGAACTTCCGGATGGCTCGATAGAATCTGCTCCAACAGCGTCGAGCCCGAGCGCGGCATACCGACAATGAAGACCGGGGCGCGGGTCTCGTGCCCGCCACCCGCAAATTTCGCTAGATACGCCGCAGAAAACATCTGCTTGGTTTCGCGAACGAAACTATCGTGCATCTGCTCCGCTTTCTCCACAGACGAGAACACCGGCGGTCCTGCGGGATAGTTCGGCAGCGTCACAGCCGTCGACTCGTAGAGATTTGGGTTCTCGCGTCTTAGCCGGTTGCCCTCCGAGAAAGCTCTGAACGCTTCGTCGAAATTGCCTCGGCTTTCCGTCACCGCGCCAAGTGCGAAGAGCGCGTGGACGCGGTCACTCAGCCGGCCAACGCTCCCAATCCTCTCAAGAGTTGCTATCTCTTCATCAGATAGCGATTTGGCGTCGATCCCGACGAGCCCGAAGTATCCCGCAACGGCGTCCGGCCAGCGCTCGATGATAGTGCGATACGCCGCCGCCGCCGCCTCAATCTTGCCAGCGACCTGCAGGGCGTTGGCGAGCCTCGTCCAAGCGTCAGGCGAATCCGGCGACCTTGCAACATCCTCGCTATAGAGCAAGGTTGTGGCATTCACGTCGCCGACCTCCTCTAAGATGCTCGCGAGAGCCGTTCGCACTTCGCGCGACTCCGGGTGACCGATAAGAACCCTTTCCAAACGCGACCTGGCCGTCATGAGGCGTCCATCGCGAAGGTCAAGCTCTGCAAGCAGGGCCTGAGGTCCTGGCTCGTGCGGGTTCTGGGCGACCAGCGCTTCATAGAGATGGCGCGCGCGCGCAAATTCACCCGCAAAATGTGCGGCTTTTGCCTCTTCGAATTTCGCGGAGAACACTGCCGGTGCCAGCGGGGCGGTCATTGCTTTAGCGTCACTCTGGTCGTTGGTTTTTTTGTGTCTGCGACATTCGCAGGCTATAACGGCGGCCAAGTCAATATATCCGTCAGGACAACCCTTGGTTCACGCCGTCAAACGTAAGCTTACGACGATTTTTTGCGCCGATGTGGTGGGGTATAGCCGCCTCATGGGGGTGGACGAGCATGGGACGCTCAAGCGGCTGAAAGAGTGCCGCGAGCTGATCCAGGCGTTCATCGAGCGTCATCGCGGGCGGGTGGTCAGCTGGTCGGGCGATGCGGTGCTTGCCGATTTTTCCAGCGTGGTCGAATCCGTGCAATGCGCCGTCGAGATCCAGCGCGAGCTGAAGGCGCAGAACGACACCGTGCCCGAGCGCGAGCGGATGGACTTTCGCATCGGCATTAATCTCGGCGACGTGATGATCGACGATCACGACATCTTCGGCGAGGGCGTGAACATCGCGGCAAGGCTGCAGGGCATTGCGACGCCGGGCGGGATTTTGATTTCGGGCTCCGTGCACGATCAGGTGAAGAACAAGCTGGCGCTGGGCTTCAACTTCATGGGGCACCAGCAGGTCAAGAATATCAGCGAACAGGTGCCGGTGTTCGTCGTGGCGCACGATGGGGGGGCATCGATGCCGATCGGCGCGGTTTCGATCGGCGGCGCGCCTTCGATCGCGCTCAAGGCGCCGGGGTTGATGCCGTTGCGTATGGTCGCCGGGGTGATCGATGGGCTGCTCGCTTGCGTGCTGGCGCTGGCAATGGCGGTGATGCTTCAAGGCGCGATGGGGCCGGTGTTCACGCTGGATGCGCCGTTCACGTGGATTGCGAGCGAACGCACGATTTCGACCGACCTGCCCTCGCTTGAGATTGCGGACGGCGGCGAGACTTCGCGCACAACGATCAGGTCGGTGGTCGAGCGCAACTATATGGGCTTCCTGACCCAGACCTACCGGCGTACGGCGACCGAGGCGAAGACGAACGGCGCGACGGCGGTGCAGATCCGCGAGGCGCTTCTTGCCAAGCGGGGCGGTGCCGAGATTTCGCGGCCGTCGCTTTGGATGGCGGCGGTTGGGATCTACTTCCTGTTACTGGTGCTCTGCGAAGGGTTGCTCACACGCGGCGCGTCGCCGGGCAAGCTGGTGATGGGGTTGCGCGTGTCGAACACGAAGGGCGGGAAGCCGGGGTTGATCCAAGCCACGGTCAGGAATCTGAGCAAAGTCATTTCCATCGCGCCGGCGTTGCTCGGCATCTTGATGGCGTTCTTTTCGAAGAAGCGGCAGATGCTTCACGACGTGCTCACCGGCTGCTACGTGCACGACGCCAAGTGAGCGCGCAGGCGATCGCACAAGCTGTGCAGTTGCTACAGGGCGGCGCCTTCGAGCAGGCGCGCGGCATTCTGGGCGACGTCGTTGCGCGCGACCCGGACAATGCGGACGCGCTCAACCTGCTGGGCATCGCGCTTGCGCAAGGGCAGAATTTTAGCGCGGCGGCCGCGGCCATGCAGCGCGCGATCGCGGCGACGCCCGAGCATGCCGGCGCGCATATGAACTATGGCGGCGTGCTGAAACGGATGGGGCGGCTCGACGAGGCTGCAGCGTCGTTCGAGAAGGCGGCGGCGCTGCGGCCCGATGCGCCGGTGCCGGCGTTGCGTCAGCTTGCGTCCGTCTTGATCGATTTGGGGCGTGGCGAAGACGCGGTTGCCTGCTGCACGCGTATCTTGACGCTCGCGCCGCAAGATATCGTGGCGCTGAACGACCGGGGCTTGGCTTTGCTCGATCTTGAGCGGGCCGACGCCGCGCTTGGCGATTTCGATGCGGCGCTGAAGGTCAACGCGCGCTTTGCGGCCGCGATGGGCAACAGGGGCCTTGCGTTGGCGAAGCTTGGGCGAACGGACGAGGCGCTTGCCGCTTGCGATGCTGCGTTGGCGTTGGAGCCACAGAACCCGGGGCTTCATCGTACCAAGGCGCATGTTTTGTTGTCGGCGGATCGGGCGAAAGACGCGTTCGATGCAGCCGACCGTGCGCTCGCGCTGGGCCTGCAGGACGCGACGACGTGGACGCTGCGCGGCGAGGCGTTGAAGCGCGCAGGCAAGAGCATGGACGCGCTCGCTAATTTTCACCAAGCGCTGCAGGCCGACCCACAGCATTGGGACGCGCTGATTGGGGCCGGTTTGGTGTGCTTGGAGAGCGACAAGTTCGAAGAGGCCGCGGATGCGTTCAGCCGCGCGGCAAATGCGCGTCCCCAAGAGGCGCTCGCCTTTTACGGCCGCGCGCGGGCTGCGCGCGGGCTCAATAATCTGCAGGCGGCGCTCTATGATGCGGATCGCGCGCTGGAGCTTGCGCCGGACGACGCAGAGGTACTTGCGCTCCGGATGCAGGTGAAGCGCGAGCTTGGGCGGCGTGACGAAGCGCTGGCCGATTGCGAACGGGCTCTGGCGCTCAAGCCCAGCTCGTTGCTCTATGCGAACAAGGGTGTGTTGCTGGAAGAATTGCAGCGGCCGGAAGAGGCGCTTGCCTGCTACGAGAGCGCGTTCGAACTGGACCCGCGCAATTGGATTGCGTTGCAGAACTTGGGCGGCGCACTGGTGCAGCTGGGGCGTGGTGAAGAGGCCCTGGCCGCGTCTGAGGCAAAGCTCGCCGCCTCGCCCGGCAACGGCGAGCTTCTGGTCGTCAAGGGGATGATCCTGCTGGTGCTGCGCCGGTTCAACGAAGCGGTTGCGGCGCTCGACGGCGCGATTGCCGCGCAGCCCGACGATTCTTGCTCGCATTTCTACAAGGGCCTCGCGCTGCTGACGCAGGGCAAGCTGGCGGAGGGATTTGCCGAGTACGAATGGCGCCGGCGTGGGCCTGCGCCGCTTCTCAAGTTGATGAAGTTCGATCAGCCGGAGCCGCTTTCGACCGACGACGTTTGCGGCAAGCGGATCACGCTTTATCGCGAGCAGGGGCTTGGAGACATGATTCAGTACGCGCGGTTCGCGCGCGAACTTGCCGACCGCGGGGCGAAGGTCACGCTACTCACCTACCCTGCCCTTGCGCGGCTACTGCCCAGCCTTGGGCCGGACGTCGACATTGCGTCCGACGATCTTCGGCCCGAAGGGGACTTCGCCTATCCGCTCATGTCGGTGCCGCATTTGCTGCAGACGACGGTCGACACCATTCCGGCGCGGGTGCCGTATCTTGCAGCACCGGCTGAGTTGGCGGCTGCGTGGCGCGAGCGGTTGGGTGCGAAGACGGGCTTGCGGGTCGGCCTCACCTGGTCGGGCAACCAGAGCCATGTCAGCGATTGGGCGCGCTCGATTCCGTTCGCGCAGTTGCGCGCGGCGCTGGATGTGCCGGGCGTGAGTTATCACTCCGTGCAGAAGGACGTGCGACCCGCCGATAGCGAGGCGTTGGCAGCGAGCGGCGTTACGGATTGGGGCGCGCAGCTGAGCGATCTTGCGGAGACTGCAGCGCTGATCTCGGAGCTCGACCTCGTCATCACGGTGGACACGTCCGTTGCGCATTTGGCGGGCGCGTTGGGCAAGCCGGTTTGGATTTTGCTGGCGACGCGGGTCGATTGGCGCTGGATGGTGGAGGGGACGACGAGCCCATGGTATCCGACGGCGCGGCTGTTCCGGCAGGCGGCACCGGGAGCGTGGGGGCCGGTGCTGAACGAGGTTCGCGCCGGTTTGCAGAAGCTGGCGTCAGGCCAGTAGCTTCGCGATGTCCGCGCGCATTGCGTCGGTGTTTGCGCGGACCTTTGCCTTGTAGGCGGTGACGGCGTCGCGGTCGACTTTCCAGAAGATGTTTTCCGGGTACGTGTGGCCGAAGATGTCGACGAGCATCGAGCGGAATTTTCCCGACACGGTTTTGCCGTCCATCTCGCGCTGCTCGACGTAGCCGACTTGTTCGGCCGCGGTCAGCGCGCAGAGCAACGGGTGCAGGCGTTCGGAGAACGTGCGTTTGTAGCGCTGAATCTGCTGGATCGTGCGGTCGATCGGGATGTCGTTCAGCACCTGCGCACCGATGCGCAGCGGTTGATCGACGCTGGGCAGCGTCATCGGGAATGCATTGATCAGCCAGTCGCCGAGATGCGAGACGTTCGTTCGATCGCGACCGTAGAGCAGCACGTCTTCGTCGTAGCGTGCGTACCAGTGCGTGAGGCGGCCGATCAGGTCTGCGAGCTTCTGAGCGGGCAGCTGTCCGCGATACTGCGTTCCGAAGATGCCGATCGTCGCTTTGGCGTTCGCGGTCGCGGCCAGTAGCTGATCGTCGAGAAGATCGCCGAACAGGCTGTTGCCGATGCCGATGACGAGGAGGTCGAGGTTTGCGGGCACGGGTGAGAACGGGCGCAGCGTGCCCCATGTTACCTCGGCGTGCGGGGGCAGGACGTCGTTCAGCAGGTGGTAGCCCAGGCGATCACCGAAGTTTCCGACGTTGTTGTAGGAGATCACGTGCACGCGCTTGCGTGCGGCGATCGCAGCCGGTTCGCGGCGGTCGAAGCGGATCAAGAATTGCAGCGGGTCGATCTGGCGTGTGAGCGTCGCCTGGTAACCTTGGCTGCGTGCGATTTCGAGGAACTGCGGCAGTGTGAAATCGTTGACCCAACCCAGCGTGCGGCGGCGGCCGGTATCCGGCGTTAGCGCAGCGTCGCAATAGCTGCAGAGGATCGGCTTGCCGGTGGCGGCGAAGGCCGCGAACAAATCGCCGGGTTTATAGATGTATTCCCAGACGCCCAGCATGGTGACCAGGTCGGCTTTCGCGACTGCGTCGAGCGGCGCGCCGTTCGCGTTCAGGTCCGCGACGATCGTGCGGGCGTCGCGGGCGACGATATCGCAGGGCTGGTATGAGGCACCGAACGGCAAGTGCCGCTCCAGCGCCATCGCGCCGCAACCGATGTCGAGTACGCGTGTGCCGACCTTAACGAACGCTGCGGCTGTGACCGCGCGGGCTTCCCATGCGGGTTCCAGCTGCTTTGGATCGGACCAGCGGGCGATGTCGGTTTGGCCGGCCTCGATCGTCTCTCTGCGGCGTTGTGCTTCGTCCATGGGTAGTTTCTTAGCGGCTGGCCGAGCGCTTCGCAAAAGATAAGGGGCGCGAGACGTTAAGCCTCGCGCCCCCTTAACTTTGACCGCTGTTGTTAGCGGGTTTTTTGGTTCGGCATCCGCAGTTGCGGGCCTTGGACCTTGTCCTCGTCCGCGACGGCGCCGAAGAACTGAGCCACCGACTCGTTCTCGAGAACCTTGCCAAGGATGGCGACCGTGCGCACGACCTCAGCCGAGGTGCCGAACGCTTCGGCGATCTCGTCGAACGGCGACTTCGCTTCCGGCATGTTCTTCAGGTTGATTTCGGCATCGGCCGGGATGCCGGCCAAAGCCTTCGTCGCTTCGAGTGCCGCGCGGAAGCCGCCGAATTCATCGACCAAGCCGCGCTGCTTCGCGTCGGCGCCGGTCCAGACCCGGCCCTTTGCGATCTCACGCACTTTGGCGACGTCCATCTTGCGGCCGGCCGCGACCTTTGCCGTGAAGTCTTCGTAGATCTGGTCGATGCCCTTGTTGAAGATCGCCCATTGTTCCGGCGTGAAGGGCTGCGTCGCCGATTCCATCAGCGCGTTGTTGCCGACGGCGAGCGACTTCAGATCGACGCCGATCAGCGACCACGAACCGGCAGTCACGATCTTGCCCGAGAGCACGCCGATCGAGCCCGTAATCGTCGCTTCATGTGCAAAGATCTTGTCGGCCGAAAGCGACACGTAGTAGCCGCCCGACGCCGCGACTTCGCCCATGCTGACCACGACCTTTTTACCCGCTTTCTGGGCCTTCTTGACCGCCTGCAGGATTTGGTCGGAAGCGAGAGCCGAGCCGCCCGGCGAGTTGACGCGGAACAAGATCGCTTTGACGTCGGCGTCTTCGGTTGCGTCGCGGAAGGCCTTGGCCACCGTGTCGCCGCCGATCGAGGATTCGCCGCCGAAGCCGCCGCCTTCCGATTTGCCGTCGTTGATGCCGCCTTCGCCTTGGATGAAGGCGATCGTGGGACGGCCGAAGCCCTTCCACGGGCTGCCCGCGAGCTTGAAGTACTCGGTCAGCGTCGTCAGTTCGGCTTTGCCGCCAGCCTTGGCGACCGCCGCATCTTCGGCTTCGTCGTCATAGCCTTGCTTGTCGATCAGTTTCTTGTCGATCGCTTCTTGCGTGAGATAGGGCGCCGTGTTGATGAGCGCCACGACTTCGTCACGCGTCTTCTTGCGGTCGCCCGCGATCCCCGCGGTCGAGGTTTCGAAGATCGATTCGAGCAAACGATAACTCGCTTCGCGGTGGGCCGGCGTGAAGTCTTTTTCCATGAACGTGTTCGCGGCGTTCTTGTATTCGTAACGCTGTGCGAACTCGGGCTTGGCTTGGATCTTGTCCAGCATGCTGCGCAGGAACGCCGAGGTCGTGGCCACGCCCGTCGTGTTCATCGAGCTTACGGGCTGCAGCCAGATCTCGTCTGCGGCCGAGGCCAGGAAGTAGTCGCCCATGCCGGCGGAGTAGAACGCCTGCGCGTGCGCGATGACGAACTTGCCTTTGGCTTTGAACGACTTCAGCGCGGCGCGCATTTCCTGCGCCTGTGCGCCGGAGATGCCGCCGCCGCCGACGCGCATATACAGACCCTTCACGCGGTCGTCGGTTTCGGCTTTCGCGAGCGCGGTTACCGCATCGATGACGGAGGCGACGCGAGCCTGGTCGGCGAACGGGTTGTTCGGACGCGCGTCAGGCAGCCCTTCGCGCATGTCCAGCGTCAGCACCATGTCACCCGGCAGCTTCGGCTGGGTGAAGATGCCGATCACGCTGAAGACGGCGACCAGCAGAACCAAGAAAATAATCACAGACGCGATGCGGTTAAAAATGCCGCCGAGACGCGCCAAGAACCAAGACCACATGAGAAATGCCCCCTCAGGACCAAGATGGGTTTCAAGGCAACATAAATGGTGCCAGAGGCGGCCAACATACAAGGCCGCCGCTTAAGGGCACATCAAGTTTTCTTGCTCGTTCCTGCGCAAAACCAGCGCAGTTCGCCTCACAATTGTGCGAGCCGGTGCCGGCCGCACGTAAGGAGATTTACGGGTTCCCCGCTCCGAACGTGTTGCACTGGTTCGGGTCGCCGCCTTGCAGCCCCGTGCGGAACCACTGCGCGCGCTGAGCGGCCGAGCCGTGCGTGAAGCTTTCGGGTACGACGTAACCTTGCGCTGCCTTTTGCAGGCGATCGTCACCCACAGCCGCGGCTGCGTTCATGGCTTCTTCGATGTCGCCTTGTTCCAGCACTTGCTTCTGCTTCTCGGTGTGGTGAGCCCAGACGCCCGCGAGGCAATCGGCTTGGAGTTCGAGCTTCACCGACAGTGCGTTGCCTTCGGCTTCGCTTGCCTGCTGGCGCGCAGCCATCACTTTTTGTGAGGTGCCGAGAAGCGTTTGGATGTGATGGCCGACTTCGTGTGCAACCACATAAGCGAACGCGAAGTCGCCTTGCGCCCCGAGTTTGCTCGCCATTTCGTCGTAGAATGACAGGTCGAGGTAAACCTTTTGATCGCGCGGGCAGTAGAACGGACCCGACGCGCTTTGCGCGGCGCCGCAAGCCGACTGCACGACGCCTGAGAACAGTACGAGCGTTGGTTCTTGGTAGGCCTTGCCGGAGTTCTTGAAGATCGCCGTCCAAACGTCTTCGGTGTCGGCGAGGACGACTTTGATGAAGGCGCTGCGTTTTGCTTCTTCGCCGCTCTCTTGGTAGGGCTGGCCCGGCGCGGTTTCGGTGCCGGCCTGCTGCTGTTCCATTTGGCCTAAGAACTGACTCGGATCGACGCCGAAGATCAGCGCCAGCACCACGATGACGATCAGCCCTAAGCCGCCGACGCCGGCCCGGCCCATCGGCATGCCACCACCCTTGCCGCGGCGGTCTTCTACGTTTTCGCTCTGGCGGCGACCTTCGGTCTTCATCGTGCAACCCTTTGGCTAGTTCGTTGGGATTCACCTTGGCAGTTTTTGGCGGGTTTTCAAAGCCATCCCCGGATGCGCATGCCGCGTAATTAACTTCCGCTTGAGTGTGGCGTGAGGTTGCGGCGACACTGGCTCAAGCTGGGACTGGGGAAGGAAACGAAATGCTTTTCAAGGCATTGTCGTTCGTTGCAACGGCCGTTGGAACGGTCGCGCTTGTGCTTGCGTTCGCGATGCTGCCGCCTTCGCAGATCGAACCTGCGAACGCGTATTTTCAACCGGGCAACATCTACCGGTCGGGCCTTACCGGCACGAAGACGCTGGCGCTCACGTTCGACGACGGCCCTTCCGCTTTCACCGACGACATCCTGGACGCGCTGGCGCGTCACCAGGCGCGCGCGACGTTCTTCGTCGTGGGCACGCGCGTGCGTCACCATCCGGCGGCGATGGAACGCATGATGCGCGAAGGGCATGTGATCGCGAACCATTCGTTTTCGCACGCCAATCTTGGGCAGTATGCCGAAAGCCCGCACCGGCTGATCGCGCAGGTCGGCAACACGAATGCCGCGATCGCGCCCTATGTGCGGCCGGGACAAGGTCTTTATTTCCGCGCGCCGTACGGCGTTTGGCGGCGCGCGCACGCGCGGATCCTGAACGACGATCCGGTGCTGAAGCACTATGTCGGTCCGATCTACTGGGACGTCGGCGGCAGCATCTCGTACGACGACAACGGCACGCTGCGCGCCGCGGCCGATTGGGATTGCTGGTCGCACGATCTATCGGCCGACGAATGCGCGCGCGGGTACTTGCGCGAAATCCGCCGCAAGCAAGGCGGCGTCGTGCTGATGCACGACATCCGCGAGCGGTCGCTTTGGATGATCGACAAGATGCTGCCGCAGCTCGTCGCCGAAGGTTACACGTTCGTGACGCTTGACGAGGTGCGCGAGTACGATCAGTACAAGGCGCCGGTCGCGCCGGATGATGTGCCGGTCGCCGAGTACGAAGGCGTGATGCCTTATGGCGCAACGGCCCGATAGGTCTTCCAAGGGAAGGAATTCGTGATGAAGCGCGAAATCATGTCCGCGTTGTTGGCCGCGGCTGCGCTGTTTGCGCAGACAAATGCGGCGCATGCTTGCGCTTGTTGCACAGAGCCGGGTCAGCGGTTCGAGTACGCCGGACCGATCGACACGTACCTTCGGGCCGAGATGGCGCAGATTCGCTTTGCGCCGACTGCGATCCTCTTCAGCGATGCTGGCTTTCCGGACAGTGTGAAGGGTATCCGCAATCCCGCCGGCGATCCCTATCGCGTGCGGGCGTCGATCGGCAATGTCGTGTCGTTCGAATTCACCGACCCTTCGGGCCGCATCGGGCGCCTGCAGTTTCCCCGGCCGAACGTGATGTCGCGCTTCGAAGTCGATCCGCGCGCGGCGGCGGGTCCCGTGCCGCCGAACGGGCCTGATCTCTACAAGGAATGGCGCTTGCAGCGTGGTGCGCAGTTTGTTGGCCCGATGGCGGCCGGCGGCCCCACGGTGTTTGCGACGTTGATCCTGCACGGCGACGGGAACTCGTGCTCGGCCGCGCCGAACTTCAAACGTTGGACGCTGAGCGTGAAAGGCCGCGGCGTGGCGTTCACGTTCTTGGGCGGTTTGGTTCCTTAGGAAGCGATCAGCGCGTCGCTGGAGCCACTGGTGGCGCGCCGGGGTATCCCGTCGGTGCCGGTGGTGGGCCGCCGCGTTGCGCTAGCAGTGTCATCAGTAAGCCGCGGGCGTCGATGTCGGGTGGTGTTGCGACTCCTTTGCCGGGGCCTGGGCCTTGTTTCAGTTCGCTAAGGCCGAAGTCCATCCTTGCGTCGTAGGTGCGGTCGATTTGGTTTCGCAGGCCTTGCTCGGCTGCGTACCACTCGGCCTTGTAGCCGTCGTCGCGGCAGGTCGAGAGTTCGGCCGGGTCGCTCGCGCCCCAGCGGCGCTCGACGCAGTGGTACGGGTCGAACGAGAGCAGGAACATGCGCTTGCGGATTTCTTCATAGCCCAATTGGAACGGCGTGCCGTTCGAGCGCTGGTAGGTGATCGAGCAAGCGTTTGCTTCTTGGTCGTAGGCGCCCAGCAGATCGGTGAGCAGGTCGTAGCCCGCGTATTGGATGCGGCGGTCGCCGGCGGCGTGCCATTCGACGAAGCGCTGTACCTGATCGCGCAGTTCCTTGAACGACGTTTTCAAGCGGGCATCGCGGGAAGGCGACGAGTAATCTTCCCACTCGCCTTCCGTGCCGTAGATGTTCGGCGGCAGGCGAGAGGGTTGACCTTTGAGGTGAATGCCGCGCGCGATCGCGATGTCCACGGCTTCGGCGCGATATTTAATGTCCTCGCAATTCGCGCGCATCATGTTGCGAAGTTCTTGTACCGGCTCATAGGCAAGCGAACCGCCGCCCATTTTGGCGCGCAGATAGTCGTAATAGTCGGCCTGCTGGTTTTCGAGCATGAAGGCGCCGGACGCCCATTGGCGGTCGCTGCCGGGTCTCGCGACGTTGCCGAAATACTGTTCGGTCGAGTAGTCGGAAATCTCTGCGTTCTTCGCGAAGACTACCGTGCCGCCGAGAAGCGTGCCGTCGGCCGATTTTGTGGCGTTGATCAGGCGCATGGGGCGCCAGTTCTTGAAGCCCGAACCCATGCCCGGCGACGAGCGCACGAACTTGCGGCCATAAGTGCCGCGGGTCAGCGTGTTGTCGGGGTGGGCGTCGATGTAGAGGATGCGTCCGTCTTCTTCAACTTTGTAGACGACGGCCAGATGACCGTTCGGATCGTAGAGCACGGAGCCGGCGCGCAGTGCCTTGCGGTCGATGCGGACGGGATAGAGATCGGTCGCTTCCATGTCCGGGTGCAGCCGGTACATAGCGGACGAAATGCCGTTGCGCAGATTGAGCAGCAGGTCGAGGCCGTTCATCGAGCCGGTTACGACATCGCGGCGGCCGGCAATGCTGTTGCCGCTTGCGGTGTAGCGGATGTCGCGCGTGCTGCCGCGCGGACTGACCGCGGAGATGTACGAGAACGGCAGACCGCGCTTCCACGCGTAGTAGGCGCGCAAAAAGTACGGCAGGTCGGCGCAGTCGGCTTTGAAGAACACGCCCGGGCGGTCGGTGCGCGCGAACGGATTCGCCGGGTTCTTCATGCACTGATCGACGGTGCGGCAGTTCGCGTTGCCAATGGCTGCGATGAATTCGGAATAGCCGCGCTCGTCGGCGTCGCTCCACGCGTCGCGGAAGACGCGGTACGTCGATGAGGTGTTGACGAGGAGCGCCGGCCCTTGCGGCTCAGGCACGGTGACAGGTGCAGGTCCGGTGGGTTGCGGCTGTGCTGCCGGTGGCGGTGCGGGCGGCGGCGGTTGAATGACCGGCGGTTGCGCGATGGGCATGCCTTGCGCGGACGCTTCGGTCCAAAACCCAAGCAGGCACAAGGCAGTCACCCCGGCTAGTACCGGGCTTAAGTGACGACGCACGCTCAATCCCCCCAGACCGACCCGGCATTCTAGTCTTGCCAGCCAAGCTAACTGTCGGACGCGGCGGGTCAATCGACGGCCGTTACTCCCCAGGCAAATCTCGGCAAGCGGTGGCGAACGGGCCACGATTCCGTGACGGGTAGGTATTCCGCGGATTAACCTAGTATCAACGCTTGACTAGTATGAGCTTCGCACTATATGCGTCTCCATGATACCGATTTCGAAACGCCGAGGTTCGCGGCGCCCAAGCGACCGAGCGGGAGGGCGCAGTGACGTCTGCCGAAGCACACGTAAAAAAGTTCCGCAAGGAACTGCATAGCGGCATCGCCGCTATGGTGCTTCTGGCGTTGCTGGAGCGGACGGGGGACGAGATGTACGGCTACCAGATCGCCAAGGAGATCGGCGCCAAAGCAGGCGGCGCTTCGTTTCTGAAGCAAGGCGCGATCTATCCGGTGCTGCGCTCGCTGCACGCGGCGGGTTTGCTCTCCAGCCGCGTTGAAGTGTCGATGTCGGGACCGCCGCGGCGCTATTACGCGATCTCAACGTTGGGCCGCGAGGCGCTGGAAACATGGCGCGTCGTGTGGGCCGACCTGCGCGGCTTTGTCGATGCTCTCGTGGAACCGGGAGGCGGCCGTGGCTGAAGGCAACAAGCCGGGCGCCGTGCCGCCCCAGGGCATCAAAGACTATCTCGATCAGCTCAAAGTTTGTCTGAAGGGTCAGGCGCCAGCGTTGATTCAAGACGCGCTGACCGATGCCGAAGAGTATTTGCGCGGCGAGCAAGCCGAGGCGCCCGAAGAGGGCGAAGCGGCCATGATGGCGCGCATCATCGAAACCTATGGAACGCCACAAGAAACAGCCGAGGAGTATATCGCCATGGAACAAGCGATCAGCCCATTCCCATCACGTGCCGAAGCGGAGGCGCCCGCCAGTAGCGGACCTGGCCTCTTCGGCGTGCTTGTCGATCCGCAGGCTTACGGTGCGTTGATCTACATGCTGCTCTCGCTTGCGACGGGCATCTTCTATTTCACCTGGGTGGTGACAGGTTTGAGCCTGTCGCTGGGTCTTGCGATCCTCATCATCGGCGTGCCGTTCGCGCTGCTCTTTATGTACTCCGTGCGCGTCATCAGTTGGGTCGAAGGGCGCGTGGTCGAGGCGCTGCTTGGCGTGCGCATGCCGCGGCGTCTTCCGGCGCAAGAGGAAGGCGGCACAGTGTGGACGCAGATTAAGCGCGCGCTGGCCGATGGGCGGACATGGGGCTCGATGATCTATATGGCGCTGCAGCTGCCGCTTGGCGTGATCTATTTCACGCTCGCCGTGGGGTTGGGCGTCACGTCGGGGTCGGTGATCGCGGGCGCTTTCTACGAGCTCAGCACGGGCAAGAACGTCGTACGCCTCGACACGTATCCGGAGCTCGATGCGCTTTTGAACGAGCCGCATGGGCTCGTGCTGCTGGTCGTTGCCGGCATGATAGGCATCCTGTTTACGCTGCACCTGGCGCGGGTGATCGGCTTCATCCACGGCAAGATCGCCGAGGCGCTGCTGGTGCGGGCTTAAACACCTACCCCCAAAAGAATGCGAGGGGCCGCGGTTTGCGGCCCCTTTTTCTTTGGCGCGAAATCCGCTCTGTTCCCGGTGACACGAAACAGGGGTGCGCGCGATGGCGAAGGCTAAACCGAAGGTAGACGATAAGCTCTCTGACAAAGACTACGAGAACCTGCTGGAGCAGTTGCAGATCGAACTGGTGAAGTTTCAGCGCGATGTGATTGCCGACGGCGAGAAAGTAGCCATCGTCGTCGAGGGGCGCGATGGGGCGGGTAAGGACGGGACGATCAAGCGGATCGTCGAGCACATGAGCCCGCGGGAAACGCGCGTGGTCGCCCTCTCGAAGCCGACCGACCGCGACCGCGCGTCATGGTACTTTCAGCGCTACGTGCCGCATCTGCCCGCGGGCGGCGAGATCGTGCTCTTCAACCGCTCCTGGTACAACCGCGCGGGCGTCGAGCCAGTGATGGGGTTTTGTTCGCCGGAGCAGACGAAGAGCTTCCTCGACGAGGCGCCGCATTTCGAGACGATGCTGACGCGGGCGGGCGTGCGGCTCGTCAAATATTATCTCGACATTTCGAAGGACGAACAGAAAGAGCGGCTGGCCGACCGGCGTAACGACCCCTTGAAGCAATGGAAGATCAGCCCGATCGACGCGGCAGCGATGAAGAAGTGGAGTGCTTATTCGGAAGCGCGCGATGCGATGTTCATGCACACAAGCCACGACGCGGCGCCGTGGTTTGTCGTGAAGGCCAACCGCAAGAAGATTGCGCGGCTGAACGTAATCCGCCACCTGCTCGGGCAGTTCGACTACAAGGGCAAGGACGAGAAGCTGCTGAAGGTGGACCCGGCGGTCGTGTTCCGGTTCACGGAGAAGGCACTGACGCAGGACCTGCTGGCGCATTGAAAGTAGAAATTGAACCACGAACAGCACAAAAAACACAAAGCGTGATCGGGCACCAGCGCTTCGTGCTTTTCGTGCTGTTCGTGGTTCAATATCTTCAACACCGGCGCAAGGCGGTCGCGAATTCGGTTCGGCTTTTGAGGCTGACGCGGTCTAGGTTTAGCCACGTGGCCATCGATCTTAATTGATCGTCGAGCGCGGGCGCGATCGCGGCGGGGTCGATGCCGGGTTCGGCGTGGCCGCCGAGCACGAGCAGGCGGCTTTGTTTGCGGTCTGATTTTAGGTCCACGCGGGCGACGAGGCGGTCGCCGTGCAGGAACGGCATCACGTAGTAGCCGTGCGTGCGCTTGTGCTTTGGCGTGTAGAACGCGAGGCGGTAGTGGAAATTGAACAGGCGCTCCGTCCGCGGGCGCGTCCAGATCAGCGAGTCGAACGGTGAGAGCAGCGCGCTTGCTTGGGTCTCGCGCGGGATCATTGCGCCGGTTGGGACGTAGGCTTTGTGGTTCCAGCTTTCGACGGTGACTTCGGTAAGCTCGCCAGTGTCGAGTAGTTCGCGCAGGCGGGCTTTTGTGTCGGCGACGGGGAGGCGGAAGTAGTCGCGCAGGTCGAATTCGGTGCCAACGCCGTGTGCGCGGGCGGCGATGCGCAGTAGTTCGCGTTGCGCGTCTTCGGGCGTGGGCGTTGGTGCGCTCAGGATCGCACCCGGGATCACGCGTTCGGGGAGCGCGTAGAGGCGTTCGAAGCCGCGGCGGCCGGCGGACGTCAGCTGCCCTGTCCAGAACAGGTATTCGAGCGCGCGTTTGCCGTCGCTCCAGCCCCACCAGGCGCCACTGGATTTGCCGCCTTCGCTGAGTTCGCCGGCGCCGAGAGGGCCGCGGTCCGCGATTTCCTGCATCACGGCTTTGATGAAGTCCGGGCGTTCGCGGGCGACGCGTGCGAGGCTCTTCCAACCGCCCTGCCCTTCGCGCGCCTTGGCCATGCGCCAGCGGAAGAGCGGGTGATAGGTTACGGGGATGAGGGAGGCTTCGTGTCCCCAGTACTCAAAGAGTTGGCGCGGGGCTTTTTGCGAGAGCTTGTCAAGGGCTGGCGTATCGTAGGGCCCGAGCCTCGAGAACAGGGGCAGATAGTGGGAGCGGACGAGGACGTTGACGCTGTCGAGTTGGAGCAAGCCGATCTGCTTGATCGTCTTGAGCAACGGCCCCTTGTTGCCGAA
>JBJXEH010000031.1:0-30841 GCA_046153995.1 Micropepsaceae bacterium | reverse complement strand
ATGGTGCGACTCGTTCGTGCCGGAGGACATGTCGATGAGGCGCTTGGGTTTTGCCGTTGCTGCGGTTGTTGCGGGCGGGGTTGCGGCGCAGGCGGCGGAGGCTTGGAAGACTATTACCTTGCGCGGCGAGGCGGGGTTTACGGTTTCGATTCCGGCGGTGGCCGAGAACAAGGTGGACGCGGCGAAGCCGGACGATCTGTTGTTCATCGCGGTCGACGCCATGCTGCACGGTTCGCTGACGTGCATCGGGCATCGCGCCGACTATCCCAAGGACGTAACGCGCGCAGCGTTCGGTGCGGCGCTCGCCACCGCGCGGCGCGAGGTGTTTTGCGGCAACGACAAAGCGGCCGCAGGTACGCTCAGCATTGCGGGCTCAGAGTCGTTTCAGCGCGACGGACGGCAAGGCGCGGTTTGTACGGCCAGCTATACGGAGAGCAAGGCTGAGCTGCCCGGACGCGTCGAGAGCAACATGGTCATCGCCGCGGCGAGCGGGGCTTACTCGCTCACCTGCATGACGGAAGACGAAGATCAGGAACTGGCCGAGTACGAATGGGCGTCGTTCTGGGGTGAAAAGGTCAAGCATATCCAGGACAGTTTCCGCTTGCCGGAAGGGCGTTGAAGCCTCGTCCCGATCATACGAGCGCCGGTAGGACGAGGAGCGTGCCTGAGGCGATGGCTAGGATGTAGAAGAGGAGATTCCAAAGGGCGTTGATGCGGTTGATGTCGTCGATTTCGGACGAGTCGCCTTGCGAGGCGATGAAGGAGGTTATGTACGAGCTTGGCGGGACGACCAGGAACACCGCGAAGATCACGAGCAGCTTTGCGAAATCTTCGAAGGCGATGAACTGCAGCGTTAGGCCGGCGTAAGCGGCGGCGGCGAATGCGAGGAGAACCCCGGCCCTGGAAACCAACATCGCGCCGATGATGCCTGCGAGGTCGAACGAGAAGCCGAACTTCAATCTGGCTACGACGAGCGCGGTGGAGGTGACGGTCAGAAACTGCGACAGGATAAACCTCGCCTCATCGGCGACTTTTGGCGACAGCCAGTCTTTGGGCAGGAGCACGGTCAGTGCCACGACCGTCAAGATCGCCGTCAGTGGGCGTATCATTTTTTTGAGCTGTTCGACGCCGGTCTGACCCACCCCGCCTTGCATCAACGACGGCGCCAAGAACATCGAGAAGACGAAGAAATAGGTGAAGTCCATAACGGCGAAGTAGTCGAGGATCGTGGGCGAGGTTGCCGAGGATGCGAACGCGGCGTTTAGGGGCGCGACCTGCGTTGCCGTCGAGACTGCCGCCAGGATCGCGAGCAGGAATATCCCGCGGTTGCCGCCGCCGAACGACGCCGCCGCCAGGGGCACGTGCACGAAGCGCCGGCCCATTCCCAAAAGCGTCGCCAGAAGCAGCGTCGCGACCGGCAGCATCACGCCGAACGCCGCCGCCCAGCCTAAGTCGACGATCTTGTCGCCCATGATCTGCTGCGTCAGCGAGACGTGCACGGGCAGTAGGAAATAGATGACCGTGTCGTCGATCCAGGCGAGGCTGGTGGACTTCAACAGCCCGTATTGTATTGCCGCGTAGGCGATCAGACCCAGGGCCACACCGAGCGCGAGCAACAGAAGATATTCGACCGGCATTGGCCCCCGCGGCAGTGTTGGTGAGTCGATAGTGCGTTGACAGATACTCCCCCAAGAGGCTTGCCACACTCAAGGCGGATTGCGGGGACACGCGATCACGCCCCTACGAGTTGCCGTGCCGCTGGGGATTTACCCCATCTCAATCTTCGGTGTGCGAGGTTTGGACATTCGGACCGTGCGGGGGCTTATGGCCAGGATTCTTGTTATCGACGACGACAAGTTTATTGTGAAGCTCATCCAGGGCGCGCTGACGAAGGCGGGGCATGAGGTTGAGTGTGCTTTCGACGGCGAGGCCGGGGAGCAGGCGTTCGATGCGTCGCCGTTCGATGCCGTCATCTGCGACATGCTGATGCCGCAGCAGGAGGGGTTGGAGACGATCCGCCATATGCGCCGCGCGCGGCCTTCGACGGCGGTGGTTGCGATTTCCGGCGGGCTCGGGTCTTCCGACTTCGATATTTTGCACGCGGCGAAGGAATTGGGGGCGCATGCGACGCTGCCCAAGCCGTTTCAGTTGCCGCAGCTTTTGGCGACGGTGGATCAGGCGCTGAACGCGGCGCGTACTTAGGACTATTGCGGTAACACCATGCTTAGTAAGGCGTCGGCGCAACTCAATCGATTCATCGTCACGTGTACGTTCAACTCCGGCTCGCGCGCGGTATTCGAGCGGGCGTTGGCTTCGGCCGGATCGGCACTGCAGTTGAGCGACACGCTTTGGCTGCTGCGTGCGGTGGGCACCGCCGGCAGCGTGCGCAATCATCTGTTTCAGCATCTGGGCGCGCGCGACACGTTGATGGTGCTGCAGCTCGACGCGGTGCGCACCGCGACGCAGAACTACGGGCCCGAGATGGACGCGCGCATCCGGGCGATGCTCTATCTGGAGCAAGCCGCGCCGCAGCCTGCGGTTGCCTGAGGCCTCAGGCCCGTCACATTCCCGTTTGATTTTTGGATTGGGGGCTTGCGCTTCGTGCGGGGCCTCTGTATCCACCGCGCCCCTTTCATGGGCAGCGGTCCGGGTTCGCTGAATCCCGGCTGGCGCGTGCCGCTCTGCGGCTTCGTGTACCGCCTTTGAGTGGGAAAAGCCGGGCCTGTAGCTCAGGTGGTAGAGCATCCGTTCAACGCGGAAGGCCGGGGGTTCGACTCCCTTCAGGTCCACCAAAGCGATAGCTCAGTTGGTAGAGCAGAAGACTTTTACTCTTCAGGTCGCGGGTTCGATTCCCGTACGCAACGCCGAAAGGCATTCGAGACTGAGGAATACCGGCCGGCGTGCCAGCCGGCCATGGCGCAAGCGCTTCCCGAAAGGGTTGTGGCCCAAGCCTGGACCGGCAGGCGGGTGAACGCTTTGTCCGGCGCTGGATACCGTCGTTTCCAGACGGTGATGAACGCATGCGTTAAGCGCATGCGGGAGGCACCGCGAGGCGGCGACTCAAAGCGTTGGCCGCGGGCAGTCGTCGGTGTGTTGGCCGGTATTTCTATTTTTTCTGTTTTGATTTTGAAGGAGAAGTGCCGTGCGTGGGATGTTTTCGTTGACGGTGATTGTGAAGGACGACGAGCGGGCGATGTTGGCGCGCGACGGGCAGTTCGTGCGCGTGCTCGGCCCCGGGCGGCACGCGCTGTTCGACCCGATGCGGCGCTTGACGACCGAGACCTTCAAGGCCGTGCGCGGGGAGCTTGCTTGGGACCGTTATGCGACGATCGCGTCCGTGGCGCCGAAGGCGGCCGCCGACAACTTCGTCGCGGTGCAGACGGTGGCCTCCGAGGTCGCGATCGTGTCGTTCGACGGGCAGCCGACGCATCTTATGGCGCCATGGCAGACGCGCGCGTTCTGGAAGGGTGTCACCAAGATCGAGGTCGAGCGGATCGACGCGAAGGCGTCGTTGCGCATCGACAAGGCGCATCTGGCGCGCATGGACCTCACCAAAGCGAACCCGATGGTGGCGCAGGCCATCGTCGAGGCGCACGAGACGGCGCTTGTCTTCGTGGACGGCGCGTTCGTCGAGCGCGTGGGCGCGGGGCGGCATGCGTTTTGGAACGTGGACCGGACCGTTAAGGTGCAGAAGCTGGACTTGCGTCCGCAGGCGCTTGAGATCACCGCGCAGGAGATCTTGACGAAGGATCGCGTGTCGGTGCGCGTGACGCTGACCGCGTTCTGGAAGGTCGTCGATCCGCAGAAGGTGATCGGCGGTTCGACGGACGTGGCGCAGACGCTCTACAAGATCACGCAGTTTGCGATCCGCGAGGCGGTTGCGGCGCGCACGCTGGACGACATTTTGGCGGCGCGCGACCGGCTGGATGCGGAGCTGCGCGAGTCCGTCGCCAGGCGTACGTCCGAGCTCGGCGTCACGGTCGACGAGCTCGGCGTGAAGGACGTGATCCTGCCCGGCGAGATCCGCGAGTTGATCAACAAGGTCGTCGAGGCGGAGCGGACCGCAAAGGCGAACCTAATCCGCCGTCAGGAGGAGACGGCGGCGACGCGCTCGCTCGCCAACACGGCGAAGCTGATGGAGGACAACAAGCTGCTTCTGCGTTTGAAGGAGCTGGAGTCGCTCGAGAAGCTGGTCGAGAAGGTCGGCCGGATCGACCTGCACGCGAGCGAGGGCCAGGGGCTTGAGGCGATCCTCAAGGGCCTGTTCCGGCTTGAGGGCGACAAGGCGGTTTAATGGTGTCCCCGGGGTTATGAGCCCTGGGGTTTTCTACGACGCGGGGGCTTCGACGGTCGCGACGTTGTCTTTGTCGTCGCGGTCGATCCAGATCGAGTAGGGGTCTACGGCGACGAATTTCGGTTCCTTGTCCGTCACGAACGTCACGGTTTGCTTACCGGATTTCAGCGGGCGAAGTTCGTAGGCAATGACGCCTTCGCGTTTGAATTGCGGCTCGCTGGGATCGGTCGCGAAGACGCCGACGGCTACGTTTTCGGCGAGCGGGGCTTCGGTTTCCTTGCCCTTGCCGTCGGCGTAGAGCTTTTTCGCCTCGACCTCGAACGTCACATCGAACTTGCCGTCGGTGCGTTTGACGACCTTCGGGCTCGCGGCTTTCAGTTCGTAGAGCGTGATTTTTTCGAAGAGATCGACGATCAGCGCTTCGTGCTGCGGTCCCGCCGCCTCGCGCAGGATCTTCATGAAGTCCGTCGAGCGCGGGTACGGGTTCGCCGCGAACTTGTAGCGTTCGATCATCGTTTTCATCGCACCGTTGACCATCGCGGCACCCACTTCGGTCTTCAGGCGGTAGAGTACCATCGAGCCCTTGCGGTAGTGGATGTATTGCTGGTTCTCGACGCGGTAGAGCGGCTGTTCTTCGACGGTCTCGAACAGGCGGCCTTGCAGGTATTTGTCGCGTTCCTGGTTCAGGAATTTGCGCACCTGCTCGGGGCCGTAGATTTCTTCCATCACGAGCAACGCCGAGTAGCTTGCGAACGACTCGCTGAGCATGGTCGAGCCTTGCACGTCGGCGCCCAGCACCTGATGCGCCCACCATTGGTGCGCGATTTCGTGCGCGGTGACGTACGTTACCAGGTCGATCTTCGACGGGTCGGCGGTGAGGGCTTTGGCGTCTTGGAGGAAGCCGATGTCCTCCGAATAGGCGATCGTGTTTGCGAACGATTGGGCGAACGTGGCGACGGCCGGGAACTCGATCATGCGGGCTTGGCGGAACTGGTAGGGACCGAATTCGCGTTCGAACACCCTCATCGACGTCTTCATCACGTCGAGCATCAGGCCGATGTTATGGTCATGGGCCGGGTGGTAGTAGACCTCGAGGTTGATATCGTTCCACTTCGCTTGTTTGATCGCGTAACGGGCGGATTGGATCGAGTAGAAGTTTTGGATCGGCGTGTCCGATTTGAAGCGCACGGTGCGGCGGCCGTCTTTCGTCACGTCGGAGACGACGTAACCCGGCGCGATCGGCGTTTGGTCGGCGACCGTCGAAACGGTGATGTCGGAGGTGACCCAGTCCGAATCTTTGCGCAGGTAAGAGTTGCTGCCGGCAGTCTGGTCTTCGAGCTTCGGCATGCGCAGTTGGGCGGGGAGATCTTGGCGCCGGCGGACCGTCGGGTCCTGGAGGAAGACGGTGCGGCTGACCCCTATGAACGGCGTCACGAAGAAGTTGTTCAGGAACGTGCCGTTGTCGAGGATCGACGTGTTGTTCCCGCTGTTCTTGAAGCCCTTCTGCGCCCACTCGGTCTTGAAGCGGATGTGGCGCTGTTCGCCAGGCTGCATGGGCGTCGCGAACTTGTAGATGCGGTAGGCGTATTCTTTGTATTCTTTGCTCAACGTCGCGCCGTCGATTTCCAGCTTCTCGACCTTGAGTTCGTCGTTCAGATTGATGTGTATTTCGGTGAGCGTCGTGCCGCTGCGGTTTTCGATCAGGTAGTCGCCTGTCGTGACGGCGCGGGTCTCGTTCGGATAGAGCGCAACGTTCATCGTGGTTCCGACGATGCGCGGTTGCGGTTGCTTTTCGTATTTCAGCAGCGCGCGTTCGGCGTCGGCTTGCAGCTTCTCCTGCTGATCGCTCGTGCGGTAGGTGTTCAGGATGGTCGTGTTGTAGAAGATCCAACCGCCTGTCGTGAGCGCTACAGCAAGCGCCAACGCGCCGACTGTGCCGGCCGTGCCCTTCAGGCGGCGGTTGAGCCGCGCGAGCCTGGGGCCATACCTGGTTTCGGTGCCGCGCGGCCAGATCGCGAAGGCTATGATGACGAAGATGAGGGCGAACGCGCTCCAGTAGACCTCGTGCCACGTGCGGCCGATCCAGAAGTAGCCCTGTTCGTTCATATCCGACAGCGGAACGCTGCCGACGGAGCCGTAGCGATAGAGCCGGTGGTCTAGCCCCAAGTTCGGGAGCTGGCTGGTGGCGACGAGCCAAAGGCCCATCAAGCCCCAGCCGACATATTTGTGCGGCGCGACCGCCTGGAAGAATATGGCGAGGATCGCGATCTGCAAGTAATTGATGAACGTCGGTATCAAGTACCAGCTGAGGTACTTGTCCAGTTCGAAGTTCGTGTAGCCCTTGAACGCCTGCACGCCGAGGCCGACGCCGACGGCGACCAGCATCGTCACGAACAGGACGAAGGCGATGGCTAGGATCTTCGGTGTGACGAAGACCCAATCGGGAACCGGTGCCGCGCCGAACAGTTCGTGCGACTTGCGCTCGCGTTCGCGCCAGACGAGTTCGCCGGCGTAGTAGGCGGCGATCATGAACGGCGCGATGGAGAACGCGGACGCCACCTGTTCGATCATCAACCGCGTGACGGGTAGCAGCGTCCAATCGTCGAACGAGATGCCGGCCCAGACCGAGGCTGTCGCATTCATGATGCCGAGCAGGATGAGAATAAAGAACGCCGGGCTTTTGACGACTTGCGCCATCTCGAAGCGCGTCCACTTCCAGGCCTGCGCGCGCAAGGCGCCAGCGTCGAAGCGGCGGGTGACGTTGACGGGCACATAAGCCGTGACGGGGGCCGCTTCTTCGCGTTTGCGGCCTGCGCTGCGGACGCCGCGTTCGGTGAAGCGGTAGGCAGCGTAGGCGAACGCCATAAGCGCGAAGGCTACGGCAAACCAGAGCAAACGGTTTTCGAGCACCAAGCCGTCGAGCGGCGGCATCATCGCGTTGCGGTCTTGCGATGTCCAGTACTTGGTGGATACGCCGACGGGGCCGGAGCCGAACGGATCCAGCAACGCCGCCAGACGCTCGTTCTTCAGATCGCTCAACCAAACGCCGGACAGCGCCGATAACATAAATAGCACGATGACGCCGACATAGGTCATCGCCATGGAGCGTACGACGGCGGCGATCGCGAACAGGAACGCGGCGACGATAAAGAGCGTGGGAACCGCGTAGAGGAAGAAGGCGGTCACGTAGTGGCTGAGCACGATGGGGCCCATACGCTCTTGATCCAGCCACGGCATCTGCGCGCCGATGAAGAGGCCTAGGGGCACGGCTGCGAACGCGATGATGCTGGCCCCGAACGCGCCGGTGAAGCGGCCGAACAGGTAGTCGAATTTCTTGATACGGGTCGAGCGGATGATCGGGCCGTAGCCCGTGTCGTCGTCACGTACGACCACGTTCGCGACGAAGGCCGGTACGATGAAGAGCGCGAAGATGCTCATCACCAGATGCACCATCACGATCGCGAACGGGGCATTGATGTTCGTGTTGCCGGGTGCGCCGATCCTAATGTTCGGGCTGGCGACGGAGCCGAAAGCGAACAGCGCTAGGATCGCCGCGGAAACCCAGAACACGGGCGACTTCAGCTGATAGCGAAACTCGAAGCTTGCGATTTTGCCGAACATGAGCGCCTCAAGCTTTCGAGGCGCCGGTGAGGGCAGTGAAGTAAACGTCTTCCAAATCCGGCGTGACGGGCTCGAACCCCTGCCCCGGATTCGCGTCGGAGACGACGTGGATCAACGTCCGGCCGCCGACGAGGCGGGAGAGGATGACATTGAACTGGGCCTTCGCTTGGTCGAGTTCGGCTTTGGTGATGAAGGCGCGCCAGACTTTGCCGTTCAGTTCGGCGATCAGCGCCGCGGGTGCGCCTTGGCGGACGATGTTGCCCTTCGAGATGATCGCCATGTCGGAGCAAAGCTGCGCCACGTCGTCGACGATGTGGGTCGAGAGGATCACGACCACGTTTTGGCTGATGTCGGCGAGCAAATTGAGGAACCGGTTGCGCTCTTCAGGGTCGAGGCCCGCGGTCGGTTCGTCGACGATCAGAAGCTGCGGCTGGCCGATGAGCGCTTGTGCGATGCCGTAGCGCTGGCGCATGCCGCCGGAGAAGCCGGCGATCGCTTTGTTGCGAACGGCCCAGAGGTTCGTTTGCTTCAGCAGCGTCTCGACGGTTTGGCGGCGCTCGCGCGCGTTCGCGATGCCTTTCAGCACCGCCATGTGATCGAGCATGCGGTAGGCCGAGACGCGCGGATAGACGCCGAAATCTTGCGGCAGGTAACCGAGCACTTGGCGGAGACGCTCGGGTTCCTTGATCACGTCGATATCGCCGAAGCGGATCGCGCCCTTCGACGGCGTTTGCAGCGTCGCGATCGAGCGCATCAGCGTCGACTTGCCCGCACCGTTCGGACCGAGAAGCCCGAACAGACCCGGTTTGATTTCGACGCTGATATTGTTCAGCGCAGTTACGCCGCCACGATAAATCTGCGTGACGCCATCGACGACCAGCATGGCCTTAACCCCTATCCCCGGGGACACATATAGCGATTGAGGCCAAGACTTTCGATCACCATGGTGTGAGGCGTGGCGCGTGGGTCACACTTCGCCCGGCTAAGCGAACGCGCGGCGTTTACCGTTTCTGGCGACGGCGTCAGGTGGTCAGCGGCGCTATCGCAACGAACGGCCCTTGTGGCCTGCGGTGACGCGTTCGATGAGGGCCGAGCGTTGCGGTTCGGAGGCTTGGGCTCCGGTGCCGGCGGTGGTTGCGGCGGTTGATGGCGCGGCGGCTGGGACCGTTCCCGCCGGTGCGGAGGCTGTCGTTTGCGAGCCGATCACGTGCTCGACGAAGATGCCCGGTGTTTTCAGGTAGAGGACAATCTTGGCCTTGACGTTTTCTTCCGTCACGCCGCCGTCAAACAAATAGAGGGTCACGAGATAGGCGCGGTTGTCGGGCGTGAGGAAGGCTTGTGCACCGAGCTGCTTGCTGTTGTAGCCGTTGACGACGGTCAGATTGAACTGGTCGTCCTTGTTGAAAAACATTGTCGGCTGCAGCGTCGAACAGCCCTTTGCGGTGCAGTCGGACATGATGAAGTCCATGTCGCCGTCGTCGGAGATCGTAACAACTTCGACGCCAGCCTCGGGCTTTTCGATCGTCGCTTTCTTTCCGGTAAGTGCAGTCACGATTTCGGCAAGGCGATCGGACTTGATGGCGGTGATCACGTCGGCGGCCGAAGCGGCGGCAGCAAGGTGCACGGCGGCTGCGGCTGCGAGCAACGATTTGCGCATTCGATGGTCTCCCCAATCTCGGCCTAGACCGTTATGGGGAAGATCGCGCGGTGTCTATCGCGCGCCTGCGAACGGATGTGTGTGTGCGTTGTTCTTCGCCGGTCGCGTGTGTCTCAACCCTGCTTCGCCCGCCCTTCGGGCGAGCTCAGTCATACCGGCCTTGGTCTTCTTCGCGGTAGGGTTCGTCTTGCGGTTCGGCTGCGGCTGAGACTTCGGTGGTGTTGCCGTTTGCGTCCTGGCCTGGTTGCGGGCCGTTGCCGTTCGGTTGGCGATAGTGCTGACCGTTATTTTGGTAGCCGCCTTGCTGGCCGTTGCCGCCGCCGTAGGGTTGCGCATTGCCCTGCTGACCTTGCTGGACTTGCTGGCTTGCTTGGAACGCCATGATCAGGCGGTAGTAATGTTCGGCGTGCTGCAAATAATTTTCCGCCATCACGCGGTCGCCCGACGAATTGGCGTCGCGCGCGAGCTGCAGATATTTCTCATAGACGTGGTGCGCGTTGCCGCGAATTTTCACGTCGGGACCGTTCGAGTCGATCGTCCGGTGGATGTTGAAGACCTGATCGGGATTGTGCTGGCTGCTACTGCTGCTGCCGCCTTGGTGCCGCGGACCGCCGCCGCCTCCACCGCCGCCATGAGGCTTGCCACGGCCGCGTCCACGCGAACGCTGTTTGTTCGGTCCACCAGGTCTCATATTGTTCATAAATTCAGTTCCAATGCAGTTGTTGCATGTGCGGAGCCTCAAGGCCTCGCAAAACGCGCGAGACCTCCGACGGCTCAAAAAAACGTCTAACTACGTAACCCCTCGAAACCCTCGTTCAGGACGTTCCAGCGTTTGCTTTGGCTTTCGGTCCAAGGGCGCCGTAGCACCCAATCGGTGGCGGGCTTTCCGCCGTCTAGGCTGCCCCGCCGCTTGGGCCGGGCGCCCATCAAAGTCTTGCGTTGTTCGGGCCGCAAGCTAGACCGATTTCCAATGGGAATCCAAGGGGTTTTTGCGGGTTTTCCGCTAGGTCCGCGCCCCTTGCGGCAACGTGGCCACGATCACGCGGCCGTGGCCGCCCAAATCCTTCACCACGCGGTGGACGATTAGGCCCTCGTTTCGCAGCGTTAGCGCAGCACTTTCGCCTTGATCGTGACCGATCTCGATGAGCGTCAGGGAACCCGCGTTCATGACATTGTGAAGCGAGCGCGCGATCGTTTGGATCGCATCGAGACCGTCCGGTCCCGAGGTTAGCGCCAGGCGCGGTTCGTGATCGCGCACGTCCGGGTCGAGTGTCGCGAAAGCTTCATCAGTTACGTAGGGCGGGTTGGCGACGATGAGATCGAAGCACTCTTCCGGCGGGCTTTTGAAATTCGTTTCGACGAAATCCGCACGCGTGTTTACGCCGTGCCGCAGCGCGTTGCGTTCGGCAACGGCGAGTGCTTCGCGCGAGATGTCGATGCCTACGCCCGATGCATTCGAGAACTCCGTCAGCAGCGCGATGAGCAGACAGCCGGACCCGGTGCCGAGGTCGAGGATGCGGGCGGGCGGGCTTGCCTTCAGTTCTTTGAGCGCCGTCTCCATGAGCGTTTCGGAATCGGGGCGCGGGATCAGGACCGCCGGCGTGACTTCGAACTCCAGTGACCAAAACTCTTTGCGGCCGAGAATGTAGGCCACGGGCTCGCGCTTCGCGCGGCGGGCAACAAAGGCGTCGAAGGTTTTCGCGTCGGGTGCTTCGCGCGCGAGGATACGGGCTTCGCGCATCGGCTCGCCGATGCCGGCGAGGCCTAAGCGTTCAGCGGCGGCGCGGAGCGATTCCAAGGAATCCCATGGGTTCATGCCTCTTGTTAGCAATCCATTAGGCACGTGGCCAACCGCGATCGGTAACCCCTGGCGGTCTGACGCTTTGTTCAGGGGTGATTTGCGATAATTGGCCGTTTCGTCGGCGAGGGGCGGCCCATGAAGAACTTTGCGCGTGTTTGGCTGATCACCACGGGGATCGGCGCTGCGATCACGATGCTTGCGCCGAGCTTGATTTATGTCGCCATGATTACGATCATCGGTATTCCGCTCGCACTCGCTCTGATGCTAGCGCCATTGGTCTTCATCGTGTCGCTGGGCAGTTGGTTCATCGGCCGCAGGCTCATGCTGGGCCGCATTGGCTATGCGATCGGCGCGGGCGCGACGCTGCTTGCGCTGGCCATACCGCCGCACTTCATCAACGCTGCGCTGGAGAAGCGCGCCGCCTTGCTGGTGGCGCAGGATAGCGACACGCTCAGCAAGGGGCTGCGCGCGAGGGTTATCGCGGTGCGGAACGATAAGCCGCGGCGGTTCGGCCGCGGCGAAACTGCGTGCGACGGCTTTTGCATGCGTGCGCTGATGAACGGCGTGACGGAGCGCATTCTGTTCGTGGCCCAGGACTTGAACGAACCGTTGAACGGCGCGATGCCCGCGCTCTCCTTCCGTTTGGAGAAGCGCGCAGAATGTCCCGCGGTCGAGCTTCGCGACGGGCATGACGAGATCAAGGACAAGGGCCGCAAGCCCAAGTACGCGCATGAGCTGATGCAGCTTGAGATCGCCAAGGGCAATTGCCTGATCGAAGAGACGGTGCCGCTCAACACGGCGGATGTAGTTCTCTCCCGCGGCGTGGTGCATCGCGGCGAGTCGATCATAGCAGCGGGGCTCGATCCGACCGCCGATACCGTGAAAGCCAGCCGGGTCAGCGTGCATGAACGCCAGGGGCGCGGCTTTGTCGAGACCTACCGGCTGACAGGCGTCGTTACGTATCTGTTGTGGCCCGTGCTTGCGCCGACGGCGGAGGGGGCGGCGGAGTTTCGCGCCTACGCGGTGCTGGCGCGGACCGCTTCACGCAAAAATCTCGTTTCGCGTTACGAGAGCGAGCCGGATTGGAGCGCGTTTTTGACCGGTACGCTGGGCCTCGACCTTGCGCTTCGCGACGGCGCAGCCGAGGAAGCGACGCGCCAAATCCTTGCCGACGGCATCGCGAAGCCCGCGCCGGTCAGCGATGGCGCTGTGAAGCTCAGCGCCGACTTCATCGACGGCATCTCGCGCAGGCGTAAGATGAGCGCGGCGGAGTACCCGATCGCCCGCTCGGTGCTAACCGACACGCGCTTCAATGTGCCGAGGAGCGCTTGGGCTGCGGTGCGGTATGCGACGGATGCAGACGACGCCTATTTCGAGGCGATCGCCGCTTCGATGTTTCTGCGGCTCGCGAGCATCGCGGATACCGACGACGGCAAGCGCTACCCGGTGTGGGGCGACGAAGTGCGCTACATCGGTGGTGTCATTCGCGAGCTTCCCGCCGCCACGATCTTGAAGCACCGCGCCGATCTCGATTGGCTCGCGGCCCAAGAGCGGCTTCGGGTTTGGGCCCATGAGGCGCTTGGGCGCCTGAACGAGTTCGGCGCCGATGCAGCGCCGAAATTGTTGTGGCTGATGGACGAAGCGGTTCGTCTCAAGGACGCATATGACAGCGATTGGAACAACATCTATGTTTCGGGGCTGACCGGCCTTTGCCGCATGGGCGAGGCGGGCCGCGCGATGATCCAGCCGATCTACGAGCGGCTGAACTCAGGCGTCATGGTCAAGCACGCGAGTTATTGGGATCTGACGATCCAGACGCTCACCGGGATGGGCGCCGATCCGGACGAGATGTGGGGACACCTGCAGACGGGCGACCGCAATCATACGCGGCAACGTTTCTCGCGCGAGGTGGCTCGCGCTCAGAAAAAGCGCGACTGCTCCTACTAACGCGTTAGTTCGGCGCCTCGTCGAGTTGGGCGAGGCGTTTGGCTTGGTCGTCGTTGATCAGGGCGTCGATGATTTTTCCGAGATTCATGCCCTGCATCACCTGGTCGAGTTCGTAGAGCGTTAGGTTGATGCGGTGGTCGGTGCAGCGGCCTTGCGGGTAGTTGTAGGTACGGATGCGCTCGGACCGGTCGCCGGAGCCGACTTGTTCTTTGCGGTCTGCCGCGCGTTCCTTGTCTTTGCGCTCGCGTTCGGCGTCGTAGATGCGGGCCTTCAGGATTTTCATCGCCTTGGCTTTGTTCTTGTGCTGCGACTTTTCTTCCTGCATCGCGACGACGACGCCGGTCGGCATGTGGGTAATGCGGACCGCGCTTTCGGTTTTGTTGACGTGCTGGCCGCCGGCGCCTGAGGCGCGATAGACGTCGATGCGAAGGTCGCTTTCGTTGATCTCAATGTCGACGTCTTCGGCCTCGGGCATCACGGCGACGGTCGCGGCCGAGGTGTGGATGCGGCCTTGCGCTTCGGTTGCCGGCACGCGCTGTACGCGGTGGACGCCGGACTCGAACTTTAGCTTCGCGAAAACGCCGTTGCCGTTGACCGAACAGATCACCTCTTTGTAGCCACCGAGGTCGGACGCGCTTTCGGACATGATTTCGAAGCGCCAGCCTTGCAGCCCGGCGTAGCGGCGGTACATGTCGAGCAGGTCGGCCGCGAACAGCGCCGCTTCGTCGCCGCCGGTGCCGGCACGGACTTCGAGAAAGGCGTTCCCCGCATCGGCCGAATCCTTAGGCAACATCAGGATCGAGAGGTCGCGTTCGGCCTCCGGCAGCGTGCGCTTTAGCTCGACAAGCTCGTCACCCGCCATCGAGCGCAATTCGGCGTCGGCGGTTTGGTCGGTGGCGAGGTCGGATGCCTCCTTGAACGCGGTCCGCAGTTTCTGCACCTCGCGCGCCTTCGCCACGATGGGCCCGAGGTCGGAGTATTCTTTCGCCAATTTGGCAAACGCCGCCCCCGGATCGGAAGCCATGCGGGCCTCGATCTCGGAATAACGGTCCAGAATGCGCTCAATTTGGGCGGTGGCGATCATGGGCGGAGGCATAGCAACGGGCAAAAACCATGTCTCCCCCAAAGTGAAACTTTAGGGGAGACATCGCGAAAAGTTAGAGCGGCGCGAGGCCGAGGGCCGTGCGCTCCTTGTTGATCAGGGACTTCATTCGCGCGCGGAGCGCTTCGAAGCCGGCATCTTTCGGCAAGAACCGCAGATAGGTCTCATCGAGAAATAGAGGGTTTCGCCCGCCGGCATCCATCGCCGCCGCGTAGTTTGCCTTTGCTGCCGCGAAATCACCTTCTAGTGCCGCGACATCAGCCAATTCGCGCCTGAAGTTCGCCGATTTGCCCGAAAAGGCCCGCCGCTCGGCGAATGTCTCTTTCCACGCCGCCAGGATGCCCTTGTAGTCCTTGTGGCCTGCTTCCCTCAGCGCCAGCAGGAGGCTCAACAACGAACAATTGCATGCATTGCGGGCGGCGATCGCGGCCGCGGGCGATCCGATCTTGTCTTCAAAATAGGAAACAACGCCGTCGATGTCGCCGGCGGCATAGTGGATTGGAACATAGAACGTGAGCGCCGCGACTGGCGCTGTCGCCGTGGGATCGGTGGCGAGCAACTCGATCGCCTGCTTCTTATCGCCTTTGAGCCAGGCACCGCGCGCGCGCTGCCGGCCAGGAAGATCGGCCTTCAGAAGACAGTCACCGTCGGCGAGCGCATAACAAATGGTAGCGCGGAAGCGATCAAGCCAATTGTCATCGACGCCCGCGTGCTTGAGGTCCTCCAACGCGCGCCAAGCCACGGCGAGTTGGCCGCGTTGGGCGAGCACACCAACCCGCATCGCCTTGATTGATGATTGGTTGGGGCTGATCTTCTCCCACTTGGCGAGCCCAGCTTCGGCCTCGTCGAAGCGGCCCATGCCGGTCAGGTAACTTAGATAGATGACGTTGGCGTCGCGTAGACCGGGGTCCCGTTGAAGCACGCCGGCGATCATCTTTATCGATTCCGCCTGCTCCCCCTTCCACCCCAGATACAACGCCAGGTCGTTTTCAGCCTGCGAAAAGTTCGGACGGATCGCGATCGCCTTGCGCAAGGTTTCGATAGCCCGGTCGAGCTGTTTCGTGTCCCCTAAGTTGAAGAGCAGACCATAATAGCCAGCAAGCGCGAACAGCCCTTCGGCCGACCCCGGATCCTCGGCCAACGCGCGGTCGGCAAACGCCTTGACGACCGGCAGAGCCTCCTTCACGGGCGTCGTGCCGACCGAGCCATTCGCGTTCGACAGCATCTGCGCCGCGTAGGATCGCCAGGCGAGCGCCGGCGCATAGTGAGGATCGGCGGCGATCGCTTCGTCGAGAAGCTTCACGGCCTCCCCGTAGGCTTTGCGCCCTCCGTCCATCGTCATCTTCTCGCGCGCAAGCAGGAAGCGGTCGTAGGCGCTGATGTCGCCGGCCCGCTCAGACGGCTTGAGCGTTTTGGACGCTGCGGCGAGCGCCGGTACTGCTGCGCTCATCTCCGAGACGATCGCCTTCGCGATTTCGTCCTGCACGGTGAAAATGTCGCTGAGGTCGCGGTCATACGTGTTCGACCACTGGTGATATCCGTCCTTTGCCTGGATGAGCTGCGCGGTGACGCGAACTTTGTTGCCGGATTTGCGGATCGAGCCTTCGACGATGTAGCCGACACCCAGGATTTCGCCGATCTGGCGCAAATCCTTGTTCTGGCCCTTGAACGCGAAGGACGACGTTCGCCCGGCGACGCGCAGATCCTTCACCTGCGCGAGCACGTTCAGTACCTCCTCAGAAATGCCGTCGGAGAAATATTGCTGGTCCTGCGCCGACGACATGTCGGCGAACGGCAGCACGGCGATGGACGCCGCTGTAGCATCGCTGGACGGCAAGGTGCCGCGCGACCAGCCCCACAGCGAGAGCGCAAGCGCCACAAGCAACACCGGCGCACCGACCATCGCGGCATTGCGCGGGGTCAGCCACTGCTGCCACGGGAACGCGCTCGTTACCGTGGGCGTAGATTTCGGCGGCGCCGCAGCGGCGTGTGCTGTACCCGCTGCCGGTGCGTAGATTTCAATCGTCTCGTTCATCTTGTCGAGTTGCACGGGGCCGCGCGAGACGAAGCGTTCGGCGAGCGGCCCGCGGATCAAACGGCAGACGTCGGCGGAGATGATTGCCGATCCCGGCTCGGCTTTCGCCATCAACCGCGCCGCGACGTTGACGCCGTGACCGAGCAAGTCGCCGTTCGGCTGCACGGAGACTTCACCCACATGCACGCCGACCCGCACGCGGGGGCGGCATTCGTCGGCGAGTTCCAGCGCGGCGTTGACACCGCTTAAGCTCGAGGCGAACTCCAGCATGAAGCCGTCGCCGGCGGTGTTGAACACGCGCCCGCCGTGGGACTTGGCTATGCCTTCGATGACGGGGCGCAGGTTCGCGATCTGCGCGATCGTGCGGACCTCGTCGGCCTCTGTGCGCGCTGAGAACCCTGCGACGTCGAGCGCGACGATGGTGGCGAGTTTGCGGGTGAGGTCGGTCATTTGCGGGGAACCGGTTCGCCTTTGGTCAGCGCCTCGAAGCGCGGGTCGCCGCGGAGTTTGTCGTAGAGAGCGTCGAGTCGCAGCACGGCTGGGGTCAGTCGCGCCCCGGGCAACCGCAGGAGCCGCGCGAGTTCCGGGATCGCCCGGTCGCGATCGCCCAAGAGCGCCCACACTTGCGCCCGCCCCACCTCGAGCTGCGGCCCGGTCAGTGCGTCTACCGACGTCGGCAGCAACTGCACCGCACGATCTGCGGCCGCCAAGGCTTCCTTGGTTTGGCCCAGCTCGACATAGGCCAGCGCCAGCCGCTGACTGAACAACGCGGCGTTGTCAGGCTGGATTGTCAGCTGAGATAGCAAGCCGTCGCGGGCTGCAAGAAAGTTGGTTCTTGCACCTGCCGCATCCCCTGCCAGTTTTTGAAGCTCCGCAATCGAAAGTGTTATCTGCAACTTGGTCGCTGGCGTCGAGGACATCCGAAGCATCTCCTCAAGCCTTTCGATCCCCACATCGAATTGCCGCGACATCCGGGCTTGGATGAAGACGGCCGCGATGGACGGCCCGCCCGGTACACTTTGTGCGGCCGCCTTCACGAACGGATCGGCCTGCGTCACCTCACCGAATACTTGATGCAACCTGGCCCTCTCGGACAGGAGGTCGGCGTTGTCGGGAAACATATTGAGTCCGTCATCGAGCACGCGCTTGGCAGCGGCAAAGTCGTTCGTGGCCATGTATGTTTGCGCTGCGTTCCGGCGCTTCTCCGGCGAACCAGGATCAAGCGTAATCGCCCGGTTGATGTGGGTTATGCCGTCGTCCCAAACGCCGGTCCGGCGCAAGATGAGCCCAAGCGAATGTTCGATCTCGGCATTGTTGGGCCATCTCTGATAGAGGCGCTCGTAAATCTTGCGCGCACCTGGATAGTCCCGCTCGACATAGTATTTGAAACCACCCTCGGCGCGTTGGGTGTCGGGCAAGTCCGGCCCTAACCGCAGAGCATTGTCCAGCGCCAGGCGCGAGGCGGCGCGACGCGCCGGTGTGGCGTCGCCGAAGTCGAAATAGATGTCGGAGTGTATGTCGGCCAACGCGGCCCAAGCGACGGCGAAATTCGGGTCGAGCCGGACGGCTTCTTCGAAATGCTTTTGCGCCGCTTCCTTGGAGCGGATGCCCGTCTGGCCGGTCATCACCAGGCCGCGCAGATAAGCGTCGTATGCCGCGACGTTGCTTGTCGGCTTCTGCGCCAACGCCTTTTGTTCGCTGCCGCTGACCTTCGCGTTCAGCGCGTCGGCAACGGCGGTGGCGATTTCCGTCTGCACGCTGAAGATGTTGTCGAGCTTGCGGTCGTAGACCTCCGCCCAAAGATGCGCGTCGGTGTCGGCGCGGATGAGCTGCACGTTGACGCGCACCGTGTCGCCTGCGCGCTGGACGCTGCCTTCGAGGATGTTGGTGACGCCGAGCTGCTTTGCGATCTCTGGGAGGTTCTCGGGCCGGCTCGCCAGATGAGCGGTCGATGTGCGCGAGATGACTTTCAGCGCGCCGATCTTCGACAGGCGCGTCAGTATCTCGTCCTGAATGCCGACAGCGAAAAAGGCGTTGTCCTTGTCGGTGCTCAGGTTCTCGAACGGCAGGACGGCGATGGAGGCTGCCGGCATCGGATCGCCGGAAGGTGTCGGACCGCTGGAGCGGCCCCACAGGAGAAGCGCGAGCGCGATCAGAAGAACTGGCGCGGCGATTATCGCGGCGATGCGCGGCGGGGCCATTTCCATTGGAACGTGTTGGTAGATGCCGGTTTCGGCGCCGCATGTGGCGCGGCCGGATGTGCCGCGCCCGCAGCCTGCGCAAAAATCTCGATCGTCTCGTTCATCTTGTCGAGCTGTACGGGGCCGCGCGAGACGAAACGCTCGGCCAAGGGCCCGCGGATCATGCGGCAGACGTCGCCGGAGATGAGCGCGGATCCCGGCTCGGCCTTCGCCATCAACCGCGCCGCGACGTTGACGCCGTGCCCGAGCAGATCGCCGTTCGGCTGCACCGCGACCTCACCCACATGCACGCCGACGCGCACGCGCGGGCGGCATTCGTCGGCGAGTTCAAGCGCCGCGTTGACGCCGCTCAAGCTTGACGCGAACTCCAACATGAAGCCGTCGCCGGCGGTGTTGAAGACACGGCCGCCTTATGTTTTTGCGATGCCTTCGATCACGGGACGCAGGTTTGCGATCTGCGCGATCGTTCTTGCCTCGTCGGCTTCCGTGCGCGCGGAGAAACCGGCGACGTCGAGGGCGACGATGGTGGCGAGTTTGCGGGTGGTGTCGGTCAACTAGCGTTGGTCCTGGGCCCGCGCTCGCGCGTACGGTCGTGGTGAGTCAGCAAGTGCCCGGAAGATGATGTGCTGCTGGGCCAAGCGCAAGTTCGCGGCGGTCACACAAGGGGGCGCTTTTTCCGGCGTTTACCTTTTGCGTTTCGAAATATCTCACCCAAAGTGAAACTTTGGGGGAGTGGGTGCGCAACGCAAGTTGCTCCACTCGAGGGGGGCGGCGCAGGTGTTGGAGGTTTGAAGCGTCAGGTCACAGACGTTGGTGTTGCCCCCCTCCCCTGCAGCCGCTGCGCGGCGCAGGTACTCCCCCACGCTTTGCTTTGCAAAGCGTGGGGGAGACACGCTGATTTAGTTGCGCTTTGCTTCAATCTCGGCGGCGCGTTTTTCGACGAGGCTTACGATGTGGTCGACGAGTTTTTCGTTGTCCATTTTGTGGTCCGGTTTTCCAGCCACGTAGACCATGCCGGCCCCTGCCCCGCCGCCGGTGAAGCCTAAATCGGTTTGGGCGGCTTCGCCGGGGCCGTTGACGACGCAGCCGATGATCGAGAGCGACATCGGGGTCGTGATGTGCTTCAGGCGGTCTTCGATGATGGCGACTGTTTTGATCACGTCGAAGCCTTGCCTGGCGCAGGATGGGCACGCGATGACGTTGACGCCGCGGTGGCGCAGGCCCAGCGACTTCAAGATGTCGAAGCCGACGCGGATTTCTTCGACCGGGTCGGCGGACAGCGAGACGCGGATCGTGTCGCCGATGCCGGCCCACAGCAGCGAGCCGATGCCGATCGCGGATTTCACCGTCCCGGTCATGAGACCGCCCGCTTCGGTCACGCCGAGGTGGAGCGGGTAATCGCAGGCCTCCGCGAGGCCCTGATACGCGGCGACGGCGAGGAACACGTCGCTTGCCTTCACGCTGATCTTGAATTCGCGGAAGTCGTTGTCTTCAAGGATGCGCGCGTGGTTGAGCGCGCTTTCGACCATCGCCTCCGGGCACGGTTCGCCGTAACGTTCTAGCAGATCCCTTTCCAGCGAGCCGGCGTTGACGCCGATGCGCATGGAGCAGCCGTGATCTTTCGCGGCTTGCACGACTTCGCGCACGCGGGCGGCGGAGCCGATGTTGCCGGGGTTGATGCGCAGGCAGGCCGCACCGCCCTTCGCCGCCTCGATCGCGCGTTTGTAGTGGAAGTGGATGTCGGCGACGATCGGCACCTGCACGGCGCGCACTATGGCGGGGAGCGCGGCGGTCGATTCTTCGTCCGGACAGGAGACGCGTACGATGTCGGCGCCGGCCGCTTCCAGGCCCTTGATCTGGCGGATGGTCGCGTTCGCGTCCGAGGTCAGCGTGTTCGTCATCGACTGCACGGTGATCGGCGCGTCGCCGCCGACCTCAACCGATCCCACGCGGATCTTGCGGCTCTTGCGGCGGGCGATGTCGCGGTAGGGGCGGATGCTCATGGGGGTAGAGATAGCAACCCGGCCCCGCGCGAGGAAGGTGGCAGGATGCGCATTTATCCCTTTGAAACCTCTGCCTTCTTATCCTGGACCCGCGCCTGATCGCGGTAATCGAGGATTTCTATGGACGACGCGCCTTCGCCCGCACTCGACATCAGAGGGCTAGCCAAGAATTTCGATGGGAAAGCGGCGGTGGCGGGGTTGGACCTGCGCATCAGGCCAGGCGAGTTCTACATGCTCTTGGGGCCGAATGGCGCGGGTAAGACCACCACGCTTCGGATGGTCAGCGGCCTGCTTCAGCCGGACGGCGGCGAAGTTTCGATTTTCGGCGTCGATGCGCGTCTCGACCAAGTCGCCGCGAAACATATCGTGGGCTGGGTGTCGGACGAGCCGATGATCTACGACAAGTTGACGCCGACCGAGTATCTGGAATTCGTCGCGGGGCTTTGGCGCGTGGAGCCGGCAGTTGCGGCGTCGCGGGCGCGCGACCTCATCGGTTGGCTGGACCTCGCGAAAGTCGCGCATGCGCGCTGCGAGAATTTTTCGCGCGGGATGCGTCAGAAGGTGGCACTGGCGGGTGCGCTGGTTCATGAGCCGCGTCTTATCATCCTGGACGAACCGTTGACGGGGTTGGACGCGGGGAGCGCGCGGCTCGTCAAGAACGTACTGACCGCGCGGGTGCGCGCGGGTGCCACCGTCATCATGACGACGCACATTCTGGAGATCGCGGAACGCATGGCGGACCGCATTGGCGTGATCGCCGGTGGACGGCTGATTGCGGAGGGTACGCTTGCCGAGCTGCGCGCGCGCATCGGCAGCGGGGACGCGCCGCTTGAAGAACTGTTCCTGGCGATCGTCGAAAAGGACGCGGCCGCGGCATGAACATGCCCGGAACCATGACGTGGTTCGCCGCACACGAGATGCGGCTCGCCTGGCGCGACGTGTTCGCGATGCTGACGGGCGGCAAGGCGGAGCGGCTGCACAAGGTCGCCGTTGGCGTTGGCATCTTTCTGGCGGTTATGCACGTGGTCGCGTACTTCGCGGTGGGACGATTGGCGAGCATGGCGCTTGGCGACGATTTGCCGACGCTAATTCCCGTCACCGCCGCTGTGCTGCTGTCCGGTTCGGCCGTGCTTAGCCAAGCCATGGAGAGCGTGACGCGCACGTTCTACACGCGCTCGGACCTGGAGCTGATTTTGAGTTCGCCTGTTTCGGCGGAGCGGCTGTTTGCCGTGCGGATCGGCGCGATTGCGCTGACCGTCGGGGCGATGTCGCTGCTCTTCATCGGACCGTTCATCAATGTGCTTGCCTGGCTCGGCGGTGCGCGCTGGCTCGGCGCTTACGGGATTATCATCGCGGTGTCGCTGACGGCGACGGCGATTGCGGTTGCTCTGACCGTCGCGCTGTTTCAGATCATCGGACCGAAGCGGACACGTTTGGCCGCGCAGATCGCAGCCGCCGTGATCGGCGGTTTGTTCGTCATCGGACTGCAGGTTGCGGCGCTGTTCTCGACAGGCACGCTCTCGCAGTTCGCGTTCTTGCGATCGGCTGAGGTTTTGGCCCACGCACCGGACCTATCAAGCTTACTCTGGTGGCCCGCGCGCGGTGCGCTGGGTGACGTGCCGGCGATGCTGTCGGTCGTCACGGTCAGCGTCATTCTCTTCGTGCTTACGACAGCGCTCTACGCGCCGCGGTTTGCACGCTTCTTCGTTGCTGCGTCGAGCGTTTCGCGGGGCAACGTTTCGCAGCAGCGCTCGCGCGCGTTCGCTGTGCAATCGCCGTCAGCTGCGCTTCGGCGTAAAGAGCGCACGCTGCTTGTGCGCGATCCTTGGCTGCTGTCGCAGTCGTTGATGCAGCTGCTCTATCTCTTGCCGCCCGCGCTCATGCTTTGGCACAACTATGGCGCGGGCGCCGGCATCGCCGTCGTGCTGGTGCCTGTGCTCGTGATGTCGGCGGGGCAACTGGCCGGCGGTCTCGCGTGGCTTACGCTTTCGGGTGAAGACGCGCCCGATCTCGTTTCCACGGCACCGGTGCCCGAAGGTTTGTTGCTTCGCGCCAAGATCGAGGCCGTGATGCAGTGCATTGCGGCGGTGTTTCTTCCTTTCGTTGCCGCGCTGATCGCGCTCTCCGCCGGTGTCGCGCTGGCCGCAGCTTTGGGGATTGCGGCGTCGGCCGCTTCGGCAACGGCCATTCAGTTCCAGTTCCGCGGGCAAGCCAAGCGTAGTCAGTTCCGGCGGCGGCACACGTCGTCGCGCGTTGCGACCGTGTCGGAAGCGCTTTCGTCCATAACCTGGGCGGGTGCAGCCGCAATTGCAGCCGCAGGTGGTTGGATTCCGGCGGCAGTGCTTGCCCTTGTGCCGGTTGGGATTCTGATGGCGGTCAGATCCCTGGCACGGCCACGCTAAGGCTTTCACTTCAGATTCCCTCGCCGTCTTGGCCCAGGGAGTTGTTGCCTTGGTAAAGCGACGGTTCGCGCTGTTAAAAACTGGAGTCCGGGTCGCGTAAGAACGCTTCTTCTTCCGGCGTGGTGGCGCGAGCCAGGATGGCGTTGCGGTGGGGGAAGCGGCCGAAGCGGGCGACGACGGCTTGGTGGCGCTCGGCCCAGGTGAGGAGGTCGGCGAGCGGCGGCTCGTCTTTGGCGAGGCGCCGAAACAGGTGCAGCGACTCCTCTTGGGTGGTGAGGTCTTCTGCATGTTCGAACGGGAGATACACGAAGAGGCGGCGTACGCCGGGAAGCTTCCGGCCGGCGCCTTCGGCGACAAGCCTGCGCGCGAGGCTCAGCGCTTGTGCGTCGCCCGCGAACGCTCGTGGCGTGTTGCGGAAGACGTTGCGCGTGAACTGGTCGAGTACAATGATGGTGGCGAGTGTGCCATCCGCGGTTGCGGTCCATGGCGTCAGCGCACCGTTCAGTGCGCGCTCTATAAGTGCGCCGAAGCGGCTACGGATCGCCGCGTCGAAGGCGTCGTCTTTCTTGAACCAGACGTCGCGCCTGGCGTTGTGTCCGGCGTGGTCTTCGGCCAGGAACCAAAAGTCGAGGACGTCTTGCGCCTCGGTCATCGCGTGGCCATCAGTGGCGCGCGATGACTTTGCCGCCGCGTTTGACGCGCATCGTCACTTCGATCGTGCCCGCCTTTTCGAACGTCAGCATGACCGGGATCGTTTCGCCTTCGGTGAACGGCGTGTCGACGTCCATGAACATGATGTGCAGACCGCTTTCGCTGAGCGTCGCGGAACCACCGGGCGGCACATCTACGCCGGCGATGGGTCGCATTTTAGCGACGCCTTTTTCCTGCGTGATTTCATGGATCTCGGTGCGCGCGGCGCGCGGCGTCGAGGCCGAGACGAGCTTGTCGTTCTCCGTGCCGCCGTTTGCAACAGTGAAGTAGCCCGCCGCGACCTTCACGCCGCGCGGGGAGGCCATGGCCCAGGCGTCGGCGATGACCAGTGTCGATTGCGGCATCGGCGGCTTGATGGATTTGGCTCCCGTGGAGGCGTCTGCCGGTTGCACTGCATCGGCGGCGGCGACCTGCTCCGCGGCCGGCGGCGTGGTCGTTACAACCTCCTCGTCAGCCTCGTTTAGACCCAGGTACGAACAGGCTGTCAGCGAGGTCAGGGCGAGGATGGCGGCCAAGCGTTTCATTCGTCAGCTCCGAAGCGATTCTCGTTCAGCGCGTACTATGACGCAGAAAACCGCGCGCGCCAGTGATGGCACACGCGGTAAATGAGGCTTTCCCGAACGAATCGTTATTCGGCGGCTTCCGCGGAACGGCGCGCTGTGCCGGTTTCGCGATATTTAAGCGCTGCTACCGCCGCATCAGCGAGGCCGAACGCAAATGTTTCGTCCAACTCCGCGTGGCCGTTCAGAAGCCGATAGAGGATCGGGCCGTAAATGATGTCAGCGACGATCTCTTTGTCCGATTCGAACGCTGTTTCGCCGCGCAGCTGCGCGCGGGAGACGATCGAGCGGACGATTTCGCGATGTGCTTCCATCAGCGAAGTGCGAAACGCTTCGGCAAAGCGCGTGTCGGCTTGCGCCTCGGCGATCAAGGCCTTGAACACCGGGCCGCGGCGTTGGGCCAGCGCCTTAACGGTCGAGCGCACGAGGTCTTGCAGATCGCCCTTAAGCGAGCCGGTGTCCGGCGCGATCGTTTCTTGCGGCGGCATGTCAGCGGTCAGCGCTTCGAGCACGATGAAGGCGGCCGACGGCCACCAGCGATAGATCGTTTGCTTTGAAACCCCTGCCCTTGCGGCAATTGCTTCAATATTTAGAGCGGCATAGCCGTCGTTTTGAAGAATGTGCATCGCCGATTGAATGATCGCGCGGCGCGATTCGACACTGCGCGGGCGGCCGGCACGCGGCTTCGGCACGAGATTCATTTCTGCGGCGTTATTCTCTGGATGTGTCATGGAGCCCCTCGACTCAAAATGCCCCAGTGAATCGCGGTCCCTTCGCGAATCACTTTGATATAACGAGGGTGTTCGCCTGACAGGCGAGGGTCAAGCGCCTATCACCGCATTTATTGCGAAGCGGCCATGCGCTCTAAGAAATACGAGGGATCGAGCGGGATACGTGTGATCACTTCGCCGCTCTTTCCGAAAACACCGAGTGAACGGCCATCTACTTCAACTTGAAGTCCGCCGGCATTGCCCGTTTGCATGGAGAGACCCGTGCGATTCGGCACGGCATATGATTCGCCGACGTTGAGAACCTTCGCGACGAGGACCGATTTCGAGCGCGGGAGTTGCGAATCACGCACTTGCACGTACGTGGGTTCGACTGCCTTCAAAACGATTCGTGCGTTCGCTTCGGCGGGCGGCGCTTGCGGTGCCGCTTGCGCGACGGTGATCGGCGCAGGTGTTGCAACCGGCTCAAGAGCCGTCGGCGACGGGAGTTTCTGTTCAGGCAGCGTGGGGTTGCCGGCGACGAAGCTGACTGCAACTTCGACCGGTGCTTGATTCGAATCCGGCGCCGTCAGCGGCGCGACTGGCGGCTTCACAGGCTGCGCCTGTTCGACGACGACGGCCGTCTGTTCGGTTTGGGCTGCGGTCGCGGCCGCGTCGCGGTTCGGCATCGTCACGTAGGTGATGCCGTAGATTCCCATTGCGATCAGCAAAGCGACCGCCATGATCGAGCCGCGGGGCCCGCGGAATTCTTCTTGGGCGACCGGGAATATCAGATCGACCGGCTTTGCCGCGTCTTGCTCGGCCGTTTCTTCTTTTAACTGCTGAACCAAGACTTCGGAGTCGAGGCCTAGATGGCGCGCGTAGGCGCGTACGAAGCCTACGGCATAGGTGCGGCCGGGGAGCTTTGAGAGGTCGCCTGTTTCGACCGCTTCGAGTTGCTCACGGCGCATCTTCAGCAACTTTGCGATTGCGGCCACGTCTTGACCGCGCTCCACGCGCGCGGCGCGCAGCAGTTCGCCGACCGTCGTCAGCGGCGCTTCAGGTTGCGGTGCTTCAGGAACTTGCGGCGGTTGATCGACGGCTTCGCGCAAGTGCAGGCGGCGGCGCTCTTTGCGCTCCTCCGACGGCAGCGTCTGCGCCACGTCGCTCATCACCCAACACCCATCGCTTCGTTTGTTGTCGCTGTCCGGAGACGTAAGCTCCGGAACCGCTACTCTACAACTTTGTCCGTTAAATATTGCAAAACGCGAGGGCGCGATCACGCTAAATCGGCACGCGCTCATTGATTGCAAATTGCTTCAACTGCTCCCGAAGCGAGTGATCGGTGCTGCCCTGGAGGCCCGCCATCAACGACGAAAGCTCGCCGGAATTCAGGCTGAGCAGCATCTGCTTCACCGGGCCGATCGAGGCCGGGACCATGGAAAGCGAGCGAAAACCAAGGCCTATCAAGGCCATCGCCTCAAGCGGTCGGCCCGCCATCTCGCCGCACAGCGTCACCGGAACCCCGCGGGCGCGGGCCGCGTCGACAATTCCTTTCAGGAAATTAAGCATAGGCGGACTGAGCAGGTCGTACCGCCCACCGAGGCGCGGGTTGCCGCGGTCGCTGGCGAACAGGAACTGCATCAGGTCGTTCGAGCCGATCGACACGAAGTCGGCGGCTGCGAGCAATGCAGGCATCTGGAACGCGAGAGCCGGGACTTCGAGCATGCTGCCGACACGGACTTTGCGCGGCGGGGTTTCGCCGGTGCGCGCGAGGCGTTCGAGTTCGCGGTCTACGAGTTTGCGGGCCGCGCGGAACTCCGCGACCTCCGCCACCATGGGGAACATCATATCGATGTCGCGCCCAGCGCCCGCTTTCAGCAATGCGCGGATTTGGTAGCGGAGCAGTGCCGGGCGATCGAGCGTCATGCGGATCGCGCGCCAGCCCATCGCGGGATTTTCTTCCGGCATCGGGCGCGCGTAAGGCAGCACCTTGTCGCCGCCGAGGTCGAGCGTGCGGAAAACGACGGGCTTGCCGCCGGCGCCGTCGAGAACCGCCGAATAGAGGTCGATCAAATCCTGCAGGCGCGGCATGGCGCTTGAGATCATGAACTGAAGTTCGGTGCGAAAGAGGCCGATGCCTTCGGCGCCGGTTTCCTCCAAATGCGGCATGTCGGCCAACAGCCCCGCGTTCATCATCAGACGGATGCGCTCGCCGTCCTTGGTGACGGACGGCTGCGTGCGCATGGCCGCGAACGTCGCCTGGCGCTGGGCGCGCAGAGCCAGTTTGTGGCGGTAGGCCTCGCGCACGTCGTGCGCCGGGCGGATGTGGATCTCGGCCGTGTCGCCGTCGGCGATGACCCAGTCGTTCTGCTCGATCTGCTCCAGAACGTTTTCGATACGGCCGACGACGGGGATGTCGAGCGCGCGCGCGACGATTGCGACGTGGCTGGTGGGCGATCCTTCCTCCAACACCAGGCCCCGGATTTTCGAGCGGTCGTAATCGAGCAATTCGGCGGGGCCCATCGAACGGGCAAAGAGGACCACGTCGGCGGGCAGCGCATCGTGGGCCGCCGTGTCGGCCTTGCCGGTCAAGTGGCGCAGCAGGCGATTCGCCAGATCGTCGAGGTCGTGCAGACGATCCTTGATGATCGGATCGGTGAGGCGCGCCATACGGGCGCGGGTGTCGTTTTGGACGCGCTCAACCGCTGCTTCGGCCGTCAAGCCGCTCGTCACCGCTTCGCGCAGCTTCGCCAGCCAACCCCGGTCGTGGGCGAACATGCGGTAGGCTTCCAGCACGTCGCGGGTTTCGCCGGTGATGACCGTGTCTTCGGTCGCGAGCATCGCATCGATCGATTCACGCAGTTCGGAGATCGCCTTGTCGAGGCGCAGACGTTCGGCGCCGATGTCGTCGGCGATCAGCTTTTCGACCTTTACGCGCGGTTCGTGAAGAATGGCGCGGCCCATCGCGATGCCTTCGCAGAACACCACGCCCTGCCCGCGCCACGGTCGGTCACGCTTTGGTCCGGCGTCGATCTCGCCCAGTTCGACGAGCGAGCCCGAGACCACCATCTCCGCCAGCACCATGGCGATGGTCTGCAAGGCTTCGACTTCTTCTTCGCCGTAGTTGCGGTGGGTGGCGTTCTGGACCGCCAATACGCCGACCGCGCGCGAGCCGCGCAAGATCGGCACGCCCAGCATCGACTGATACGGGTCCTCGCCCGTTTCCGGGCGGTAGGAGAAGTTCGGATGCGCGGGAGCGTCGGAGAGGTTCAGGGGGCGGCCGTTCTTGGCCACGTCGCCGACGATGCCTTCGCCCATTTTGAGCCGCGTCTTGTGGACGGCTGTCTTGTTCAAGCCTTCGGTGGCGAAGAGTTCGAGCCAACCGCCCTGCTTGACCAAATAGATCGAGCAGACTTCCGCCACCATGTTGGCCGCGATCAAACTCACGATCTTGTCGAGGCGCGCTTGTGGGGAGATGCGCTCGACCATGATCTCGCGCATGCGCTTCAACAGCAGACGTGGGCCGGCGGTGGTTGGCGCCATCTGGTTCCTTAAACAAACGCTGTCATCCCGGAGCTTAGGCGAGCCCAACTGCGCAACAGTTGGACGCGCGCCTTGCATCCGGGACCCAGGGTCGCAGCACAAACGCCGTGCGCGCGGCCCTGGGTCCCGGATAGTAAGGCTCGCAAGACCGTTGCTTCGCAACGGGCTCGCCTAACTTCCGGGATGACAACTTTTGTTGCATCTCATTACTTATCCAATCCGTACGCGGTGTGAAGCGCACGAACTGCCGTGTCGGTAAATTCGGCGGCGATCAATACACTGATCTTTATCTCCGACGTCGAGATAACCTGAATATTGATGTCCTTTTCGGCCAAGGTCGCGAACATGGTTTGCGCGACGCCGGCGTGCGCGCGCATGCCGACGCCGATGACGGAGACCTTGGCGACGTTCTTGTCGGTTAAGAGCTTTTGATAACCAATCGCCGCGATATTACGTTCGATGATGTGAATAGCACGTTCGAACTCGGCACGGCCGACCGTGAAGGTCATGTCGGTGAACTTGCCGTCTTCCGACACGTTCTGAACGATCATGTCGACGTTGATGCCGCCGTCGGCGAGCGGACCGAAGATCGAGGCCGCGACGCCCGGCTTGTCGGGCACTTTCAGAAGCGTGACCTTCGCTTCGTCCCGGCTGTAGGCGATGCCTGAGACCAGTTGCTTTTCCACGATTTCGTCCTCATCGCATACGAGCGTGCCGGGGAGATCCTCGAAACTCGACAGGACCTGGATCCGCACGCCGTGGATCATCGCCAATTCGACCGAGCGGGTCTGCAAGACCTTGGCGCCCAACGACGCCATCTCGAGCATTTCTTCGTAGGCGATCTTGTCGAGCTTGCGCGCCTTGGGCGTGATGCGCGGGTCGGTCGTGTAGACGCCGTCGACGTCGGTATAGATGTCGCAACGCTCCGCCTTCAAGGCGGCGGCCACCGCAACGGCGCTGGTGTCGGAGCCGCCGCGGCCAAGCGTCGTGATGCGGTTGTCGGGGCCGATGCCTTGGAAGCCCGCGATGACGGCGACTTGGCCTTGGGCGAGGCGCTCTTCGAGAATCTTGGCGTCGATCTCAGTGATCGCCGCGGCGCCATGCATGCCGCTGGTGCGGATTGGGATTTGCCAGCCGAGCCATGAGCGCGCCGGCACGCCGATATGCTGCAAGGCGATCGCTAGGAGGCCGACCGTTATCTGCTCACCGGACGACACGACCGTGTCGTATTCGCGCGAGTCGTGGAGCGGTGAAAGCTCGCGCGCCCAGGAGACCATCTTGTTGGTTTCGCCCGCCATGGCAGAAAGGATGACGGCGACCTGATAGCCGCGGTCGACCTCATGCTTAACCTTGGCTGCGACGTTGCGGATGCGCTCGAGGTCCGCCACCGACGTGCCGCCGAACTTCATGACGAGTTTGGGCATGGGGTCGCGCGGCGTTGCGTCCGTCGGTCAAGGGGTTGATCGGTCAGCGGTGGGGTATAGTTATGGCTTGAGAGTTTGTCACGCAACGCGCAGAGGTTCGACCCGGTGTCTGCCGTCACAGCAAATCCGTCCACAATCGACGAGGCCGAAGTCGCGCGCTTTTCGGCGCTGGCAGCCGAATGGTGGAATCCGCACGGCAAATTCGGGGTTCTGCACAAGTTCAACCCCGTCCGGCTGGGGTTTATCCGCGACCAGGCGGCGGCGCATTTCGGGCGCGACCCTAAGGGCATGAAGCCGTTTGCGGGGCTTCGGCTGCTCGACATCGGGTGCGGCGGCGGGTTGCTCAGCGAGCCGATGGCGCGACTCGGGTTCGACGTTCTGGGCGCCGATGCGTCGGACAAGAACATCAAGACGGCGAGCGTCCATGCCGAGGAGCAAGGCTTGGCAATCGACTATCGCGCGACGACGGCGGAGGCGCTGGCCGAAGCGGGTGAGCGGTTCGACGCCATTCTCAACATGGAAGTGATCGAGCACGTCGCGGACCTGAATTTGTTCCTCACGAGTTGCGCCTCGATGCTGAAGCCCGACGGACTTATGTTCGTCGCCACGATCAATCGAACGGCGAAGGCCTTTGCACTGGCGATTGTCGCCGCGGAGTACGTGTTGGGCTGGCTGCCGCGCGGCACGCATGATTGGGCGAAGTTCGTGAAGCCGCTGGAGCTGGACACGGCGCTGACGCGCGCGGGGCTCAACGTCACGACGGAGCGCGGCGTGATGTTCAATCCACTGACCGGCCGGTGGTTGCTGACGAGCGACACGGACGTGAACTA
>JBJXEH010000030.1:0-4822 GCA_046153995.1 Micropepsaceae bacterium | reverse complement strand
GGCGCCACGATGAACGACATCGTCAACATGGCCGCTCTCGCCGCCTACAACATATCGAGCTGACGCCAATGCTGAACATCCATCTTGTTCCCTGCCTGAGCGACAACTACGCGTATCTGGTGCACGAGCCCGCGACGAACAAAGTAGCCATCGTCGATCCATCCGAAGCCGCGCCGGTGTTCGCAGCACTGAAGGCGCACGGCCTGAAGCTCACCCACATCCTGAACACGCACCATCACTTCGACCACACCGGCGGCAACCTGGAACTGAAGGAAATGACCGGCGCCCGAGTCGTGGGCCCGCGCGCCGACCGCGAACGCATCCCCGGCATCGACGAAGAAGTAGGCGAAGGCGATACCTGGTCACTTGGAGACGCCAAAGCGCGCATCTTCGACATCCCCGCCCACACGAAGGGCCACATCGCGTTCTGGTTCGAAGCCGACAAAGCCGTCTTCACCGGCGACACGATGTTTGCGATGGGTTGCGGCCGCTTATTCGAAGGCACGCCGGCGCAGATGTGGTCGAGCCTCTCGAAACTGGCAGCCCTGCCCGCCGACACGCGCGTATATTGCGGCCACGAATACACGCTCTCGAACGGCCGCTTCGCCGTGACGCTCGAGCCCAGCAACGCCGCCCTAAAAAAACGCATGGTCGAAGTCGAACGCCTGCGCGCCGAAGGCAAACCAACGATACCCTCAACCATCGGCCTCGAACGCGAGACGAACCCGTTCCTGCGTCCGGCAAACCCAGAGCTGCGCAAATCGCTGTCACTCGAGTCCGCGGACGTCGTCGAAGTATTCGCCGAAACCCGCCGCCGCAAAGACGTGTTCAAGTAGCCTAGCGGAAAATCTGCCGAAGCTGGCGCTGTATCGCGAACGACGACGGTCGCCCGGCAAGCCCTTGCTCGACCGAGTAATTGACGATCAACATGTCGCCTTGCAGCACGATGCCGGGCATCCGCGCGTGCACGAACCGCACGCGTGTCAGATAGTTGGAAAGCGCCGCCCGGCCCGGACCCGACCGCACAAGATCGAACAAAGCTGTTCCGGCGTTGCGGATAGCATCGAACAAGATACCGCGCGCACCCGGATCGCCCGCGACAGAGTTCCAATTGGCCTCAAAGAGGATTTCTTTGCCAGTCTCCGCGCGCAGCTGCATCATGATCCGCCCAGCGATATCGCGCACGAGGGCAATAGAAGGAGGCGCCGGCAAGAGCGGCGGCACAATCCGATCCGGCGCGACAGGCGTGCCGCCGCGGATGGCGGGCGTGTACAAAGTCATTCCGCCAAGCCCCGAAATGCGGATAACAACCTCGCCGTCGTCGCGCACCAGCTGGCGATCGCCGCCGGCTGCCGGTTGCCAACGCAGAACCAAAATCTCTTCCGACCCATCGAACTTAAGCTTCGCGAGTTCGCCCGACCGGTCGAGAATGAACCCGATCCGCGCATACTCCGACACGTAGTGCGCGACGCGCGGCGGCTCACGTTCGTAGGCGCGCGTCATCATCGCGCCTGCGCTGGTCAGCAAGGCCGCAATGACGATCAGAATGCGCGCAATCGACTGCAACGCCAGACTCCACAAACGGTAAGGGAACGGCACGGCCGCAATTGACCGCCCGCTGAGCCTCTCCCCGCACTTGTCCTGGAGCCTGGTATTGCCTGTGATGATGGCAACAATGTGGTTCGATTAACGCAACTGCGCCTTGCGTTAATCACAGGTTACGGAGCGCCAAAGCCCGGTTCGCGTCCGTGGAATGTTCATGTGCCGACTGAGACATTCTTGCCACCCGCGCGTGTCGTATCCGCACGCGCGGGAGGCGGCAACCGCTCAATACATATGCTGCCCGCCGTTGATCGACATCGTCGAGCCTGTGACGAACCCGCCTTCGTCGGCGACGAGGAACAACACGCCGCGCGCGATTTCCTCAGCCTTGCCCAAGCGGCCGACCGGAATCTTCGCGACGATCTTCTCAAGCACGTTCGCCGGCACGGCGGCCACCATGTCGGTGTCGATGTAACCCGGCGCGATCGCGTTGACCGTGATGCCCTTCGGCGCACCTTCCTGCGACAGCGCCTTTGTAAAGCCGTGAATGCCCGACTTTGCCGCCGCGTAGTTCACCTGGCCGTACTGACCCGCCTGCCCGTTGATCGAGCCGATGTTGACGATGCGTCCGAACCCGCGGTCGAGCATGCCGTCCCACACCGCTTTGCACATGTTGAAGCAACCGCCGAGGTTCGTATCGAGCACCTCGTCCCACTGCGCGCGGGACTGCTTCTTGAGCGTCGCGTCGCGCGTGATGCCGGCGTTGTTCACGACGACATCGACCGGTCCCAGCTTCGCGACCACTTCGGCCACGCCTTTCAGACACGCGTCATAGTTCGCCACATCCCACTTGAAAACCGCGATGCCGTGCTTGTCCGCGAACGCCTTCGCGCGGTCGTCGTTGCCGGCATAGTTCGCGGCGACCTTGTACCCTGCCATTTTGAGGGCGATCGAAATCGCCTCACCGATACCGCGTGTGCCGCCGGTGACAATAGCTACCCGTGACATATCCTTCCTCCCGTTTTTTCTCTTTAGCGCTCAACGCAAACCGCAATACCCATGCCGCCGCCGATGCACAGCGTGGCAAGACCCTTCTTAGCGTCGCGCTTCTGCATTTCGTGCAGCAACGTGACGAATACGCGCGCACCCGAAGCGCCGATCGGATGCCCGATCGCAATCGCGCCACCGTTGACGTTCACCTTGGCTTGGTCCCAGCCCATGTCTTTGTTGACCGCGCACGCCTGCGCCGCGAACGCCTCGTTCGCCTCGATCAGGTCGAGATCGGATGCCGACCAACCCGCCTTCTTCAGCGCCGCACGCGATGCCGGGATCGGGCCCGTGCCCATGATCTTCGGATCGACGCCCGCCTGCGCCCAAGACTTGATCACGGCAAGCGGCTTCAGCCCACGCTTATCGGCCTCTTTCAGCGACATCAGAACGACCGCCGCCGCGCCATCGTTGAGGCCGCTGGCATTGGCCGCCGTCACCGTCCCGCCTTCCTTTAAGAACGCCGCACGCAAATCCTTGATCGAGTCATAGGTCACGCCGTCGCGAATGTACTCGTCGGTATCGACGATCTTTTCGCCCTTCCTCTCTTTGATCGTCACCGCCACGATCTCATCCTTGAACCGCCCCGCCTTGCGCGCGGCCTCAGCCTTGTTCTGCGAGGCAACGGCGAACCGGTCCTGTTGCTCGCGCGTGATCTGCCATTCCTTGGCGACGTTCTCGGCTGTGTTACCCATATGATAGCCGTTGAACACGTCCATCAAGCCGTCCTTGATCATCGTATCGATGAACTCGAGTGGCCCCATCTTCTGCCCTGCGCGCAAGTAAGCGGCATGCGGCGCCATCGACATGGACTCTTGCCCACCCGCAACAACGATCGCGGAGTCGCCGTTCACAATCGCCTGGTGACCCAAAGCAACCGCGCGCAAGCCCGACCCACAAAGCTGATTGACGCCCCACGCCGGCACTTCAACGGGAACGCCGGCATTGATCGACGCCTGCCGCGCCGGGTTCTGTCCTTGGGCCGCACTCAAAATCTGACCCAAGATCACTTCGCTGACATCCTTTGCGTCCACCTTCGCGCGCTTCAGCACTTCTTTGATCGCGACTTTGCCCAATTCGTGCGCGGGCAAAGCGCCGAACACTCCGTTGAACGAACCCACGGCGGTGCGTGCAGCTGCAACAATGGCGACGTCTGTCATGTGAGGGTCTCCTGAAAACGGCGAAAAGATTGAGGCCTGTTAAGATTGACATTGGCACGGCCGATAGCCGACAGCCAAGCCGTTCCGCCATTTTTGAGCCAGAATTGAACACCGTCAGGCGGGCTTTAACGCATCCGCGATAGGAATACCCCATGAACTGGCGTATTATGCTGCGCAACAAAAAGCGATTGCGGCGCAACATCGACCCGCATCTCGAGGCTCACGAATGACCGCTGCCCCAATCAACGAACCCATCACAATCAAGAAATACGCAAACCGCCGCCTCTACAACACGGCGACGTCCAGCTACGTGACGCTCGATCACCTGTCCGAGATGGTCAAGCACGGGCAGGAGTTCAACGTCTACGACGCCAAGTCCGGCGAAGACATCACCCGCTCGGTCCTGACCCAGATCATCTTTGAAGAAGAAGGCAAAGGCGGCCAGCAGCTGCTGCCGATCCAATTCCTGCGCCAACTGATCCGCTTCTACGGCGACAGTATGCAAGCGCTGGTGCCGGGCTACCTGAACCTCAGCATGGACTCGTTCTCAAAGAACCACGAACGCATGCGCGAACAGCTGACCTCCGCCTTCGGGGGCAAAGGCATGCTGAAGGAATTCGAAGTGATCGCCCGCCAGAACATGCAGATGTTCGAGCGCGCGATGCGCATGTTCACGCCGTTCGGCGCGATCATGAAAACGCGGGACGAAACCCGCGCGGAGCATGCCGCGAACGGCACCACCGGCGACGCGCACGAAGCCGACGAAGAGATCGCCGATCTGAAGGCTCAGATCGAGGCGATGCGCCGCCAGATCGACGACCTGGCGGCCCGCAAGTAGCTAACCCTTCCCCTAACGGCACCCCCGCTTGCGCCACGGCCACGGGCTGTGCGTATGCTAACGCTGTTTCCGGCCGGAGCCAGTATGACCGCGTCAAAGTCTTTGCCTTTCGTCCTTCTCGCTGTTGCCGTTGCTGCGGCAAGCATTGCGTTCGCCGCCAATCCAAAAGATATGGCGCGCTTAAAGAAATCTGACAGTTTTAAGGAGTGCATTCGCTGCGATCTTTCGGGCGCCG
>JBJXEH010000029.1:0-7515 GCA_046153995.1 Micropepsaceae bacterium | reverse complement strand
GTCCGAACTCCTCGCCCGCCGCCCCGACGTGAAAAAAGCCGAAGCCGACCTCGCCTCAGCCGATGCTAATGTCGGTGCCGCACGCGCCGCGTTCCTGCCCACGATTTCGCTCACGGGAAGCGCCGGTGTCGCCAGCACCGCGTTGAACGGCTTGCTGAACGGCCAAAACGCCGCCTATCAAATCGCAAGTTCGCTTCTGCAAACGATCTTCGACGCCGGTGCGCTCGCCGCGCGCGAAGACCTCGCCATGGCGCGGCGCGAAGAATTGCTCACCAACTACCGGCGTGCAGCGCTGACCGCGTTCTCCGACGTCGATACCGCACTCTCCGGCGTCGCCAACCTCGAAGAACAAGAACGCCAGCAGGGAAAGGCAGCAGCAGCAGCGGCAGAATCTTTCCGCATCGCCGAGCTGCAATACCGCGCGGGCCTCGTCGACTACCTGAACGTCCTGAACGCGCAGCAATCGCTGTTCCAAGCGCAAGACCAACTCGCGCAAGTGAAAGGCGCGCGCCTGCAGGCGATTGTCGGCCTCTATCGCGTGCTTGGTGGCGGCTGGAGCGAAAAGCCGTAACCGCATTCCCCATTGAGGCGAGTGCACGCGCGCAACATCCGCCAAGCCTTGGGCGTCGTTCACAAAATCGCAACTTCACGGAGCTCCAACGCGTGCTTTAACTGAATGCGGGGTTGGGGGTTCAAGCGCGTCGTGCTGCGTTGGCGTAATCTATTTATCGCGTTGATCGTGCTCGGCGTGGGCTACTTCGCGTGGCGCGCGGTCGTGCCGGCCACGCCGCCCGCACCGAACTATCAAACCGCGAAGGCCGAGATCGGCGACATCCAACAAGTGGCGCAAGCGAACGGCACGTTGAACCCGGTCAGCGTCATCAACGTCGGTACGCAGATTTCCGGTGTCGTTAAAACCGTCAAGTCCGACTTCAACGAACTCGTCGACGAAGGCCAAGTGCTGGCCGAACTCGACACCCGCTTGCTCGATGCATCGCTCGCCTCAAGCCGCGCACAGTTGAAAAAAGCGCAAGCCGCAAGCCACCTCGCGCGCCTCACCTATGAGCGCCGCAAAAGTATCCTCGACGCCGGCGGCGCTTCGAAGAACGACGTCGACACAGCGGCCCAACAAGTCGCCTCCACCGATGCCGATGCCGCGATCGCCGCCGCATCGGTCAAGCGCGACGAAACGAACCTAGGCTTCGCCGTCATCCGCGCGCCGGTCGCGGGCGTCGTGCTCTCGCGCGACGTGGACGTCGGCCAAACGGTGGCGGCCAGCTTCCAAACGCCGACGTTGTTCAAGATATCGCCAAACCTTCGCTCGATGCAGATCAACACGAACCTGTCGGAAGCCGACGTCGGGACGATCAAACAAGGCCAAGGCGCGACATTCACCGTCGACGCGTTCCCAGGTAAAACCTATGCGGGCAGCGTGCGCCAAGTGCGGCTGAACCCGACGACGGTGCAGAATGTCGTCACGTACAATGCCGTCATCGACGTCGACAACCCAGGCTTCGAACTCCTGCCCGGCATGACCGCCTTTGCCCGCATCCGCCTCGGCGAGGCGAAGCAGGTGCTCAAAGTACCTAACTCGGCGCTGCGCTACCGCCCCAAAGAACCTGGCGACGGCAAAGGCAAAGGCGCGACCGGGGAACGCAAACCCGCAAGCGGTGCAAAAGTCGTCCACATTCTGCGCGCGGGCAAACCCGTGCGCGTCCCCGTCACAACGGGCCTCACCGACGGCAAGTTCACGCAGATCGGGTCGGGCGACCTGAAAGCCGGCGACGAAGTCATCACCGGCGAAGAAGCCCCGGGCGGCAATGGCGGAGGCGGCCAGGTTCGCGTCGGCGGCGGACCGCCGCGGTAGAAACCCATGAGCGATCCACTGATCCACGTCGAACGGATCGACAAGTCGTACACGGCACTTGTCCCTGTGCTGCGCCAAGTCTCGCTGAAGATTTATCCCGGCGAGTTCGTGGCGCTCATGGGCCCGTCGGGCTCCGGCAAGTCGACGTTCATGAACATCCTGGGTTGCCTCGACACCGCCGACAGCGGTGCGTACGCGCTCGGCGGCGAAGACACGACAAACCTCACGAAAAACCGCGCCGCCGAACTGCGCAATCGAATGATCGGCTTCGTATTCCAAGGCTTCAACTTGCTGCAGCGCCGCTCTTCGCTCGACAACGTTGCGCTCCCGATGATCTGCGGCGGCCTGCCCCGCAGCGTCTGGGCGCCGCGCGCACGCGATTTGCTCGACCAAGTGGGCCTGAAGGGCCGCTACAGTTCCCGGCCCAATCAGCTCTCCGGCGGCCAACAACAGCGCGTCGCCATCGCACGCTCCCTCGCGATGGAACCGCCGCTGATCCTCGCCGACGAGCCGACCGGCAACTTGGACTCCCGTTCGTCCGGCGAAATCATGCGTATCATCTCGGGGCTGAACTCGATCGGCGGTATCACGATTGTGCTCGTCACGCATGAAGCCGACATCGCCGCCCACGCCAAGCGCCTGGTGAAATTCAAGGACGGCCGCATCGTCTATGACGGCCCCGTTCAACAGGGGCTGGCCGCATGAGCATGAAGGCGGGCGCGATCTTTGGCGAAGCTCTGATCTCGATGCGCTCCACGGGCATGCGCTCGTTCTTGACGATGCTCGGCATCATCATCGGTGTCGGCGCCGTCGTGCTGATGCTGGCAATCGGCCGCGGCGTCGAACTCAGCGTGCAGCAATCGATCTCCTCGCAAGGTGCGAACCTCTTCATCATCCTGTCCGGATCGACGACGTCGGGCGGCCTGCGCGGCGGCTTCGGCTCGGCGCCGACGTTGACGCTCGACGACGCGCGCGAACTCGCCGAACTCACCGGCGTGGTGGCCGTAGCGCCCATCAACAACGGCGTCGCGCAGACCGTGAACGAGGGCCAGAACTGGAGCACCCAGATCACCGGCACGACGCCCGACTACTTCCGCATCCGCAATTGGAAGTTTGAGGCGGGCGAACCGTTCGACGACGTGGCGGAGCGCTCTGCCGCTCCCGCCGCCGTGATCGGCGCGACCGTCGCGACAAATCTCTTTCCGGAGGGCGAAGACCCGGTCGGCAAGACGATCCGTATACGGAACATCCCGTTCACGGTCGTGGGCCTGCTCGCCAGCCAAGGGCAAAGTCTGCAGGGCCAAGACCAAGACGACGTCATTATCGTGCCGTTCCAGACCGCCCAGCGCCGCCTGTTCGGCTCCGCCTTCCCGGGCTCCGTGCGCACGATGTTCGTGCAGGCCGCCGCGCCCGAGGTGATGAAGGCGCTCGAACAGCAAATGCGCGACGTGCTGCGCGACCGCCATCGCCTTAGCGAAGAGGCCGACGACGACTTCTCGATCCGCGACCTCGCCGCGATCGCCGAAAGCGTCGCCTCCGCCACGCGCGCGATCTCGTTACTGCTGGGCTCGATCGCCGCCATCAGCCTCCTCGTCGGCGGCATCGGCATCATGAACATCATGCTGGTCACGGTGACGGAGCGCACCCGCGAAATCGGCGTCCGCAAAGCCGTCGGCACGCGGGAGCGCGACATCCTTTTGCAGTTCCTGATCGAAGCAGTAATCCTGTCGCTCGGCGGCGGCCTCATCGGCGTGTTGGTAGGAACGGGCCTCTCGATGCTCGCGGGCCAAGCCCTGCAACTACCGACGGAGGTGAGCCTCTTCTCCGTCACGCTAGCCTTCACGGTCGCCGCAGCCATCGGCGTCTTCTTCGGCTTTTACCCGGCAAGGCAAGCGGCAAGACTGCAACCGATAGAAGCGCTTAGGTATCAGTAGGAGCGCTACTTGCCGACACTTGCTGACGCGCCAAGCAAGAAGAGCAGGCGAGACGCCCGCGCTCCCAGGGCAAGCGCCCAACTGCATACACTGAGCTTTACGACGCAGGTCGAAAGATATCGCTCTTCGTAGTGAGGCGCGGGCCCTGAGAGCGCGGGCGTCCCGCCTGCTCTTCTTGCAGCAGCGCGCGCAGAGACTGTCGTATGTCCCTGGATCTCATCGGGACCAGTCTGTAAGGAACCCTTACATGCAGCGGATTCTGGAATCACCCTCAACAAACGGCCTCCGGTGGTAGCCCTTATAGCAAGGAGCCAATCGCATGGACCATCACCGCGGTTGCTGCGATAAACAACACTTGTCCGCAAATGCTCAGCCAGAAGCGGATTGGATTATGTACTCGCGTGTAGACCAGACCGTCTTTGGTTTCTGGCAAAGCGCCCCGCTTCAGGGTGTATGCGAGTACTGCAAGCGCAACGGCGAGCAAGAGAGCCATCGAGCCCACGACAATCAGCGTGCCAACAAGCATGAGGGCGTCAAACGCAGGGCCAACCACGCTCACAGGCTGCGCCGTTGCTCGCGCGCGCCATGCAGCAGCCGCAGCAACGTCATCTCCCCCGCATCCAGGCGGTAGAACAGAATATGCTGAAACCGCCGAAGCTTGAACGACCGCACGCCCGGCCGCAGATCGTCGCGCGGGCGGCCGACTTCAGGGAGCGCGGACAACATCTCGATCGTGGCCTCGACCACGTCGAGCAGGCGGTCGCCAGCGCGCGGATTTCGCTCGCTCAGATAGGCATAGGCTTCGGTCAGATCTTCTATAAAGCGCGGTAGACGCCGAACCTGCACGTCAGGTCGCGGTGCGCGCGGCGTACCGGCGGAGCACTTCGGCGCGCGCGGTCGCAGCGTTCCACGTTTCGGCGGGACCGCTTGCGTCCGCGTCGTCGATGGCCCGGCGCAGTTCATCGTCGCTGCGGCCCGCGCTGTGATCTTCGCCTTCGCTAGCGACAAGCCCTTCGCTGATCAGCGCGGCGGCGGCGGCATCTAAGGTCGCGTAACCGAACTTCTGCTGCCGTTCCGAAACCAGCTCTGCGAGATCGTCGGAAATTGTGATGACACGCTTGTTCATGGAACGAGTGTACCAGACCACCGGGGCGCGCAAAACCTTGGCACTTTCGCACCTGCGACACGCAGCCATCGGAATTTCGCGTCTTGACATTTGTTCACTATTTGTTCTATACTCCCACTTATGCCCCAAATCCGCGCCCTGCCCTCCCGCCGCCGCATTGGTCCCTCCACTCACGCCGTGCTCGCCATCGACGGTGAAGCCGCCCGCCGCGCACTCGGCACGGCGGCTTGGCCGTCGGAGCGCTTTGCCATTGTGGAACTGCCGGACCGGCTTGGTGTCGGGCAACTTGGCTCCCTGATGCGCAAGCTGCGCGGGCGCGCCGTTGTCGTGTGGCCGGCACCCGGCGCGCAAGGTCTCGCGCGCGCCACGCGGCGCGCGGAGATGATCGCCGGTGCCGGCGTCGCCGCCATCGGTATCGCTACGCGCGACAGCGATGCGCCCGCGGACATCGACGGAGCGCTCGACATCGCGCTGAACGCAGCGCTCGCCCGCGCGATGCCGCAACAAGGCTGCCGCCCGGCGCGGGCCGTGTTGCCGTGGACCGCGCCGGTGAAGCCCGCAAAGGTACTTGCCGAGACGAAGGCCGTGATCGCGTGCCATCTCGACGTGTCCCCAAATCTTGCTCACATGATGGCGCTGTGGAGTTTGCATGCTTGGGTGGCACGCGCGCCGGGATCGCCGGTCGAGTTTTCGCCGCGCCTCGTTCTTCAGGGACAAGGACCTGCTTCGGAGCATGCGCGGGCGCTGCGCATCTTGGCGTGGGTGACGCCGGCCCCCCTCCTCGTCTCGCGCGCGGTCGCGGGTCACGTGCTGCCGGTGCTGGCGGCGGAGCGGCCGACGCTGCTGCTCGACGACATCGCCGGCGGCATGCTCTATCGGCGCGACATGCGTACGCTGCTCGCCGCGGGCGCCGCGCGCGACGGCGTGTTCTTGACCGCCCGTACGCGCCGCAACCCGGGCGGCCGCAGCCCTTGCTTCGCCCCAACCGCCATCGCGACAATCGCAACGCTACCCGACGATGTCCGGCGGCGCTCGCTGAGCTTAGGCCTGGAGCCGCCCGGCCCCGAGGCGATCCCGCGGCCACCACCCGGCGATCCGCCGGAGGAAATCCTGACGTTGCGCGCGCAACTGCAAGCCGCGGCAGCGGCAATCGCGCGCGAGATCAAGCCCGCACCGGCAGAAGCGTTGCGCAAGCTCGATCCGCAACTGCGCGAGACCATGGCGCCGATCTTCGCGCTCGCGCTCGCGATTGGCGCCTTACCCGCCGAAGTGATTGAGGCCGCGCACGCAGCATCTCTCGACGACGACACCGCGGCATCCGCGCTTCTGCAAAACGTGCACACGCTCTACGCCACGATGGAGGAGCATGTGCCCACCGCCCGCATGATCGACGATCTCGCGGCCCTGGGCAGCGCCGATACCGTGCGCGATGCAGCAGACCTCGCACGCCGCCTTAGCCGTTTCGGCTTGAAGCCGGTATCGATCCGCATGGGAGACGATGTCGTTCGCGGCTATCGCGCTGGCGACCTTGCCCTGGCCTTTGCCCGCTACATCTTCTGTGATGAAGCCGCTACAAGTAGCGGCGACGTAGCGGCTGCGTAGCGGCAAAAACGGCGGCAATAAGCCAATGTAACACCGTAGCGCCACTTTTTTACGTGTTTTGCTGCAAGAGGCGATGTTGAGCTACCCCGACGAACTTCTCAAACGCATCCTGACGACCGTGAAAACGATCGCGGTGGTGGGCGTTTCCGCGAACCCCGCGCGCGACAGTCATGAGGTGATGGCTTACCTGCAGGCCAAGGGCTACCGTTGCATTCCGGTGAACCCGGGCCTCGCCGGACAAACCTTGCTTGGGGAAAACGTCTACGCCAGCCTGAAGCTGATCCAGGACAAAGTCGACATGGTCGACGTCTTCCGCAATTCGGAGGCCGCAGGCGGCGTTTGCGACGAAGCGGTCGCTATCGGCGCCAAAGTCGTGTGGATGCAGCTTGGAGTCGTTAACGAGTCCGCTGCAAAACGCGCCGAAGCCGTAGGCGTCACGGTGATCATGGACAGGTGTCCGAAGATCGAAATCCCGCGGCTTCTAGGCTAAACCTGCGCACAACTGCGCTGGCCGAATCAGCGGCGAACGAAAGGGTCAAAGCACATGAATATGCAGTCGAAGCTCACCGACTATGGCTTCAACACGCTCTCGATCCACGCTGGCGCCGCGCCCGATCCCACGACCGGCGCGCGCGCGACGCCGATCTACCAGACGACGTCTTACGTGTTCGACGACGTGGACCACGCGGCCTCGCTGTTCGGCCTACAGGCCGTGGGCAACATCTACACCCGCATAGGCAACCCGACGCAGGCCGTACTTGAAGAGCGGGTCGCGGCGCTCGAAGGCGGCACCGCGGCGCTAGCCACCGCCTCGGGCCACGCTGCACAGCTTCTCGTGTTCCAAACGCTGATGCAGCCTGGCGACGAATTCATCGCCGCCAAGCAGCTTTACGGCGGCTCGGTCAACCAGTTCGGCCAAGCGTTCAAAAGCTTCGGCTGGCACGTGAAGTGGGCCGACGCGCAGGACCCTGACAGCTTCCGCCGCC
>JBJXEH010000028.1:0-14377 GCA_046153995.1 Micropepsaceae bacterium | reverse complement strand
TATTGCTGCATGCGCGGGTTCCAGCGATGCGTCTGGTGCCCGAAATGCACGCCAGCTTCCAACAGCTGACGCATGTTGTAGTCAGGTAAAGCCATCTGGCTTTGTCTCCTTAACCGGTTGAACCTCCGCGGGCCATCACCGAGCCTTGCGACTCAGCACCGGAGGGCGGCCCGCCATATGGCGGCCAGGCAACCCAAGCCCGCGTGTGGAATGCGCCGGGTTTTAGGGGGTTGCGCTTAAGGGTGCAAGGGCGGCAGCTTGGGGTAGAACGCGACAAATCAGCCAAAATCGGGGGCTCATGACCGCCATTCGTTCGAACATTCTGGGCCTTGAGCGCAACGGCATCGGCGAAGTGTCGTTTTTGGGGCTCGGCCGCAAGGACATCATCCCGCTCTGGTTCGGCGAGGGCGACGTTGTGACCCCGCCGTTCATCCGCGACGCGGCGAAGCGGGCGCTGGATGAGGGCAAGACCTTCTACACGTTCGTGCGGGGTATCACTGAGTTGCGAGAGGCGATCGCCGCGTGGGCCTCGCGTCAGTCGGGACGTGAGATCGACGTCGGGCGCGTGACGGTTCCTGGTGCCGCGATGATGGGGGTGCAGATCGCGCTCCAGTGCGTGTGTGAGGCGGGCGACAACGTGGTCATCATCTCGCCGATGTGGCCGAACATTTTTCAGGCGGTGATCGGATCGGGTGCGACGCCACGGTTCGTGCGTTTGGATGGCGGTGCGAACGGCGAACCGTGGACGCTCGATCTGCAGCGCCTGTTCGACAGCGCCGATGCGCGCACGAAGGCGATCTTCTTCGCCTCCCCGTCCAACCCAACGGGCTGGATCATGAACGAGCGCGAGCAGCGCGCGATCCTGGAGTTCGCGCGGCAACGCGGGATCGCGATCATCTCGGACGAGGTCTACACGCCGATCGTGTACGACACGCCTGCGCCGAGCTTTGCCGCCGTTGCGGAGCCGGAGGACGATGTGTTCGTCGTGAACAGTTTCTCGAAGGCGTGGGCCATGACCGGCTGGCGCGTCGGTTGGCTCATCCACCCGCGCCGGTTGGCGACGCAGATGGCGGAGCTTTCAGCCTACAACAACACCGGCGCCTCCGTGTTCGCGCAGTACGGCGCGCTCGAGGCGATCACCAACGGCGACGACTTCATCAAGTGGCAGGTCGAACGCTGCCGCACGGGGCTCAGCATCGTCGAGAACGCGATCGCCGGTAACAACCGCATGAGCTGGTCGAAACCGGCCGGCGCGTTCTACGCGTTCGTCGCGATCGAGGGCATGACGGACAGTATCGGTTTTGCAAAGCGCTTGCTCGAAGAGGCCAAGGTCGGCGTCGCACCCGGCATCGCATTCGGGCCGAAGACGGACACGCAGAACGATCGGTTCATCCGCTTATGCTTCTTTCAAGATCCTGCGCGCCTTAGTGAAGCGATGGAGCGGATCGCGATGGCGATCTAAACCTCCTCCACCTCGCGCACGCCGTTCACGACTCGTAGAGCGCCTTTGAGAGCCGGCGTCACGGCATAACGGCCGGGGAGTTCCAACTCCACTTCGCGTTCGCCTTTCTCGACGGGGAAGATGAGCGAGACGAGGCCTTTGCCTTGTTGGTTCTTCAGTCGTTCGTGGATGCTGCCTAGCGGCTTTGGGTCGTCGATGAAGATGCGCAGGCCGGCACCTGTTTGGGCGGCGGCTTCGTTGAGGCCTTGGATGCGCAGGATTTGCAGCTTCAGGTCGTCGCCGTCCCATCTTGTTGCTACGTCGAGGATGACGCTCTTGCCGGGTTCCAGATGTTGTCCGCCTTGGGCCAAGGTTTCTGCGAAGCATACGGCTTCGAACATGCCCGACGCGTCGGAGAAGCCGATGTGGGCCATGCGTTTGTCGTCTTTCGTGCGGCGTTCTTGGCGGCGGATGACGCTGCCGGCCAGCGTGACCGCGCGGTCTTCGTGGCGCTTGTCGGCGGCGAGTTCGGCGTAGGGCACGACGCGCAGGCGGGCGAGCGTTTGGGCGAATTCGTCGAGCGGATGCGCCGACATGTAGAAGCCGATCGCGCCGAACTCGCGCGATAGCCGGTCGGGCATTGCCCATTGATTGACCTCCGGCAACGCGCGGTCTCGCGTCGTTTCGACTTCGCCAAACAGGTTTACTTGCGCGCTCTCGCGTTCGCGGCTGGTGATCGACGCTTCGCCCAGCATCATGTCGATGGCGGCATGCGCTTGCGCGCGGTTCGAGTTCAAGCTGTCGAACGCGCCTGCCGCGACCAGGTTTTCGAGGATGCGCTTGTTCACAAATTTCGCATCAACACGGCGCGCGAAATCGAACAGGCTTGCGAACTTGCCGCCTGCGTTCCTGACGTCGATGACGTGGTCCATCGCGGCGCGGCCGACGTTGCGGATGGCGGCGAGCGCGTAGTGCACGACATCGCTGCCGTCGGCGCGCTTGGCTGCCGTGAAGAGGGCACCGGACGCGTTGATGTCCGGCGACACTACGGTGATGCCCATGCGCTCCGCCTCTTGACGGAAGATCGAGAGGCGCTCGGGCGAACCGATATCGAGCGTCATCGAGGCGCAGAAGAACTCGACGGCATAGTTTGCTTTCAACCACGCTGTTTGATAAGCGATTTGCGCATAGGCTGCCGCGTGCGCTTTGTTGAAGCCGTAGCCCGCGAACTTTTCCGCCTGGACAAAGATCTGCTCGGCAATGTCGGCCGGGATGTTCTTCTGCTTCGCTGCGCCTTCGATGAACTTCACGCGGTGTTTGGCCATCTCCTCTTTGATCTTCTTGCCCATGGCGCGGCGCAGTTCGTCTGCTTGACCCAACGAATAGCCCGCAAGTTCGCGCGCGATCAGCATGACGTCTTCCTGATACGTCATTACGCCGTGCGTGTCGGACAGGATCGGCTCCAACGCGGGGTGCAGGTAGAAGGGCTTCTCGCGGCCATGCTTGACGGCGATGTAAACCGGAATCTGATCCATTGGACCCGGGCGATAGAGCGCGACGAGCGCGATCAGGTCTTCGACGCGGTCGGGCTTCATCTTGCGCAGCAAGTCGCGCATGCCAGTCGATTCCAACTGGAAGATGCCGGTCGAGGCGCCTTTGCTCAGCGCCTCGTAAGCTTTCTTGTCGTCGAACGCGACCTCTTCCGCTTTCACCCGCACGTTGTGACGCGCGGCGATCATCTTTTCAGTTTCGGCGATGACCGTGAGCGTTTTTAGTCCCAAGAAGTCGAACTTCACGAGGCCCGCTTTTTCGTCCTGCTCATAGTCGAGCTGGGTCACGGGCATGTCCGAACTTGGATCGCGGTAGAGCGGCACAAGTTCGTCGAGCGGACGGTCGCCTATGACGACGCCGGCGGCATGGGTGGACGCGTGGCGATAGAGGCCTTCGAGTTGACCCGCGATTTGGAACAGGCGCGCGACGTTGTCCTCTTCGTTCTCCATCTGCTGCAGGCGCGGTTCTTGCTCGATCGCTTGGCGCAGCGTGATCGATTGGCCGGGCTGAACCTTGATCATTTTCGCGATGCGGTCGACTTGGCCTTGCGGCAGTTGCAACACGCGGCCGACGTCGCGAAGCGCGGCGCGGGCTTGCAGCGTGCCCAGCGTAATGATTTGGGCCACGCGGTCGTGGCCGTACTTGTCTTGCACGTAGCGGATGACTTCGCCGCGCCGGTCTTGGCAGAAGTCGATGTCGAAGTCCGGCATCGAAATACGTTCGGGGTTCAAGAAGCGCTCGAAAACGAGACCGAACCGAAGCGGGTCTAGCGCCGTAATCTCCAAACTCCAGGCGACGACAGACGCCGCGCCGGAGCCGCGCACGCCGACGGGAATGCCTTGCGCGCGCGTCCACTTCATGAAGTCGGACACGATCAGGAAGTAGCCCGGGAACTTCATCCGGATGATGACGTCGAGCTCGAACTTCAGGCGATCCCAGTAGGCCTGCTCCGGCGCGAAGAGACCGTTTGCCGCGAGGCGGGCTTTCAATCCCGCTTCGGCTTGGGCTCTAAGTTCGTCTTCGGGCGACAGACCGGAAGCCGGAACGAACTCGGGCAGGATCGGTGCGCGCTTTTTCGGGATGAAGGCGCAGCGTTTGGCGATCTCGATCGTGTTCGCGATGGCTTCCGGCGCGTCGGCGAACAGCGCCGTCATTTCTTCGGCCGACTTGAAGTAGTGCTGCCGACTCTCTTTGCGGCGGTCGTCTTGGCTGACGTAGGAGCCATCGGCGATGCAGAGCAAGGCGTCGTGGGCTTCGAACAAGTCCTTCTTCCCGAAGAACGGTTCGTTCGTGGCAACGAGAGGCAGGTCGAGCGCATAGGCGAACTGCACGAGATGGGCCTCAGCGACGGCTTCGGCGGCAATACCGTGGCGTTGAAGCTCGACATAAAGGCGACCGTTGAAGACCTTCGCGAGGCGTTCGGTCCATCCCTTCGCAGCGTCGAGTTGACCATCGACGATGAGCTTGTTGATAAGGCCCTTCGGGCCGCCGGTCAGCAGGATCAGGTCTTCGTTGTACTGCTCCAGCATGCCCCACGTGATGTGCGGCGGTTCGCCGGCCTTCACGTCGAGGTGGGCTTTGCTGGCCAGCTTCATCAGGTTCGCGTAACCCTTTTCCGACTGCACGAGCAACGCCACAACGCCGTCATGGCCTGTGCGCGCCTGCGCGCCGTTGCGCTTCGAACCGTCACCATCGACGTGCAGCGAAAGTTGACAGCCGACGATCGGCTGCACGCCCACTTTCGTCAGCGCTTCCATAATGTCGTAGAGACCGAACAGGTTGTTCGTGTCCGTCACCGCGACCGCAGGCATCCGGTGCTTCTCACACAACTTCGCGATCTCAGCCGGCTGCATCGCACCTTCGAGGAGCGAGAACGCGGAGTGAACGCGCAAGTGAACGAAGTTCGCGTGACCGGACATGGGGCCTCTTTGGGTACTCAACGCGATGTAAGGCTTGCCGCTTCCCAGGACACAACCGAGTTGCCTATCGAACCCTGTGGACAGGCGCCTAGGGCTTCAGCTTCCCGGCGTCGATCAGCTTGCCGTCGTGGAGGAGCCAGGTGCGGTCCATCTTGACTGCCATTTGCAGGTTGTGGGTTGCGATCAGCGCGGAGACCCCGCGGGCGCGGCAGATGTCGACGAGGATGCCGAAGACCATGTCCGCCGTGCGCGGATCGAGGTTGCCTGTGGGCTCGTCGGCGAGGATGAGGCGCGGTTGGTTGGCGAGCGCGCGGGCGATGGCAACGCGTTGTTGCTCGCCGCCCGAAAGCTTGCCGGGGCGGTGTGTCAGCCGATGCTGCAAGCCCACCATCGTAAGGAGGCGCGTTGCGACCGTCTCCGCGTCGCGGCTGCGGCGGCCGCCGATGAGTTGCGGCATGGCGACGTTCTCGACGGCGTTGAACTCCGGTAACAGGTGGTGGAACTGGTACACGAAACCGAGCTGTGTCCGGCGGATTGCGGTGCGTTCTTCGTCGCCCAACTTCGAGCAGTCGCGACCGTTGATGATCACGACGCCGGTTGTCGGCGGCTCGAGCAATCCCGCGATGTGCAGCAGCGACGACTTGCCGGAGCCCGACGGGCCGACGAGTGCCACGATTTCACCCGGCACAATTTGGCCAGTGAGGTTGCGGAAGATTTCGATGCGCTCTTCGCCCTCGCCGAATGCGCGTGTGACGCCGTGCAGTGCGAGCGACGGCATTGTTTGCGGGGTGGCACGCGTCATCGTCGTTTCGGCGTATTGCTCATTCATAGCGCAGCGCGTCCACCGGATCGAGTTTCGCTGCGCGCCAGGCGGGGTAAACGGTCGCCAAGATCGAGAGCGTGAGCGCGGTCAGCAAGACCATGGTCACCTGACTGGTATCCATCTTCGCCGGAAGCTTGCTGAGAAAATAGAGTTCGCTTGGGAACAGGTTGAAGCCGGTCAGCCACATAGCGAACTGACGTATCTCTTCGATGTAGGTGCAGAATAGAACACCGAGAATGAAGCCCAAGAGCGTGCCGACGATGCCGATCGCCGAGCCGGACATCAGGAACACGCGCAGGATCGTGCCGGACGTCGCGCCCATCGTGCGCAAGATCGCAATGTCGCGGGTCTTGTCTTTCACCATCATGATCATGCCGGAGACGATGTTGAATCCGGCGACGACGACGATCAACGACAGAATGAAGAACATCACGCCGCTTTCAACTTGAAGGGCGTCGAAAAACGTCTTGTTGACCTGCGTCCAATCGACGAGGCGCGCGCTCTCGCCAACGGTCGAAACAATCTTCGGCCGCATTTCGCCGACCCTGTCCGGGTCGTTGATCATCACCTCAATGCCGGTGACGCCGTTGCCGCGGTTGAAATACATCTGCGCTTCGGCCAGTGGCATGAAGATGACGGACTGATCGTACTCCGACATGCCGACCTTGAATGTGCCGGCCACGGCGTACTGCTTTGAGCGCGGCGTGACGCCGAACGGGGTCACGTTGCCGCGAGGCGACAGCAGCGTGATGTTCATGCCGGGCATCAGGCCCATCTGGTCGGCAAGCCGTTCGCCGATGAGCACGCTGGATTCGTTCGATTCATAGCGCCGCATGGCGCCTTCGCTGAGCGAGTCCGCGACCAATTTCATGTTCATGATGTCGTTCGGCCGTACGCCGCGCACGAGCACGCCGGGCGACGCGCCCGCGGCCGTGGCCAGTGCTTGACCTTCGACGAGAGGCGTCACGCGCACAACACCGGGTACACGGCGCAAACGGTTTGCGAGGTTGTCCCAGCCCTGCACGGTCGGACCGATGCCTTGCACCAGGAAATGGCCGTTGAAGCCGAGGATCTTGCCCATCAGCTCCGCGCGAAAGCCGTTCATCACCGACATCACGATGATGAGTGTGGCGACACCGAGCGCGATGCCCGCGAGCGAGAAGCTGGCGATGACGGAGATCCAGCCTTCCTTGCGGCGGGCGCGCAGGTACCGGCCGGCTAGCATCCATTCGAAGCCCGAGAACGGCGCGGTGCCGCCCCGCTGCCGCGGCGGCTTCGCGGTGCGCATTTGCTGCTGCTCTCGAACGTCGACGACGCGGTTCATCAAGCCCTTCGGGTGAACAAATTCAAAGCAGCCTCAGGCGCAAGGTTTTGGCGTTCGCCGGTCTTGCGGTTCTTGATCTCGACCTGGCCGTTCGCGAGGCCTCTCGGGCCCACGATGATCTGCCAAGGCAGGCCGATCAGGTCGAACGTCGAGAACTTCGCCCCTGCCCGCTCGTCCGTGTCATCATATAGGACTTCGACTCCGGCCGCGCCCAGTTTTTGGTAAAGATCTTCGCAAACCTGGCGGGTTTTCGGGTCGTCCATTTTAAGACTTATGAGGCCGACACGGTACGGCGCGACGCTTTCGGGCCAGATGATGCCCGCGTCGTCGTGGCTTGCTTCGATGATGGCGCCGAGCAGGCGCGACACGCCGATGCCGTAGGAACCCATTTCGACGAGCACGTCTTCGCCCGATTGGTTAGTCACCTTCGCGTTCATCGGCTTCGAGTACTTGGTGCCGAAATAGAAGATGTGGCCAACCTCGATCCCGCGTGCGGCAAGTTGCTTGTCGGCCGGGATTTTCGCGAACGCTTCTGCGTCGTGCTTTTCGTCGGTCGCGGCGTAGAGCGAGGTACGCTCTTTGATGTAGGGCTCGAGGTCGCCGTCGAAGTCGACGTTCTCAGGTGCCGGCATATCGACCAGGTCTTTGTGGCAATAGACCTGGCTCTCGCCGGTGTCGGCGAGCACGATGAACTCGTGGCTGAGGTCGCCACCGATCGGACCGGTGTCGGCCTTCATCGGCACGGACTTCAGCCCCATCCGCGCGAACGTGCGCAGGTAGGCCACAAACATCTTGTTGTAGGCGCGGCGCGCACCGGCCGCGTCGATGTCGAACGAGTAGCTGTCCTTCATCAGGAACTCGCGCCCGCGCATGATGCCAAAGCGGGGGCGGATCTCGTCGCGGAACTTCCATTGGATATGGTAGAGAATGCGCGGCATGTCCTTGTAGGACCGCACCGCCGAACGGAAGATTTCTGTGATCATCTCCTCGTTCGTGGGGCCGTAGAGCAGATCGCGCTCGTGGCGGTCTTTGATGCGCAGCATTTCTTTGCCGTAGGCGTCGTAGCGGCCGCTCTCGCGCCACAGGTCGGCGGCTTGCAGCGTCGGCATCAAAAGTTCGATCGCCCCTGCTCTATCCTGCTCCTCGCGCACGATCTGCTCGATCTTGCGCAGCACGCGGTGGCCGAGCGGCAGCCACGAATAGATGCCGGCTGCCTGCTGGCGGATAAGCCCTGCGCGCAGCATGTAGCGATGAGAGACGATTTGCGCCTCGGCCGGCGTCTCGCGCAGCACAGGCATGAAGGAACGGGATACGCGCATCGGTGTTCGTGATTCTCAAACGTGAGTTGAGCGACAGTCTTATCGGCGGGCCGGAACGTGAGCAAACAAACGGGCGAAAAAGTGCGCGTTGGCAGCAATTCATCGAAAATTCTGCCGCTACACCGCTACATTGGCTCCATTCCGCCATTTTTTCCGCTACTTGCGTGCTACATCGCCGCTACTTGTAGCGGGCCCTCCTGGCCCGCCGTAGCACCTCAAATTTCAGAACAATACTAGAACATTTCCCCCGGATTTGCAAGGGAAACCGCCGCTGCACTGGGCTACCGCAGCGTCGCGCTGTCTAGGTTCAGCTTGTCGACCGGGATGCGAACGACGTCTGGCCGCTTCTTCTTGAGCGCGTTGAAGAAGACGGTGCCATCGCCGACCACGACCATCGAGGCTTTCTTCGGGTCGTATAGTTTGGCGGCCACCTCTTTGGCGCTGGCCGGCGTCACGGCGGAGACGTCGGCGACGTAGGTCGTGAGCTTCTCCAGCGGGATGCCGAAGGCGGCGAGCGTTGCCAGTTGACCCGCGAGGCCTGAGGCGGTTTCGACGTCGCGGCCGAAAGAGCCGATCAGGTTTGCTTGGCGCGCGCCGAGTTCGGCGGCCGGTATTTCGGCAGCCATGATCTTTGTGAACTCCGCGGTCATGAGATCGGCGACTTGGACGGCGGACTCGTTCTTCGTCTGAGCGACGACGATGATCGGGCCTGGGGCTTGGCGCTCGGCAAAGCCCGAGCTGACCCCGTAGGACAGCCCGCGCTTGATGCGGATTTCCTGGTTGAGCCGCGACGAATATCCGCCGCCAAGGACCGAGTTCGCGACGAGGGCTGGGAAGTAGTCGGCCGCCGTGCGCGGTATGCCGATCATGCCGAAGCTGACGGCCGCTTGGCCGGACTTCGGCAGGTCGATAACTATCGTGCGGGTGGCGGGAGGTGTGCCCTTCAGGAAAATGTCAGTGCGTTGCGCGCTCCCAGCCCAGTCGCCAAAGTATTTTTCGGCTAGCTTTAGGCCGTCTTCGGCCGAGACGTCGCCCGAGATCACCAGGACAGCGTTGTCTGGGCGCCACTGGCGCGCGTGGAACGCTGATAGGTTTTCGGGCTTGATCGCGGCGACGCTTTTCGGCGAGGCGACGCTACCGTAAGGACCTACGCCAAACAGCACCCGAGTCATCGCGAAGCGGGCGATGCTGCCCGGTTGGCGCAGCGCGACTTGTAGGCCGTCCAGCGTTTGCTGGCGTTGGCGTTCGACTTCCTCGGCGGCGAACGCAGGATTGCGCGCTACATCGGCCATGATCGCCATAGCGTCACCGACGCGGTCGGCGCGGGTTTCGAGTGAAACGAGAGAACTGTCGGCACCGGCGCCGGCGGAGAGTTCGGCGCCCAACGCTTCGATTTGGCGCGCGATGTCGGTGGCGCTGCGGGTTTTCGTGCCCTTTGTCATCACGTCGGCGGTGAGCGAGGCTAAGCCGCTCAGCGTTTCGGGATCGCTGCTTGAGCCTGAGAGAACGCCGAGTTCCGCGCTCACGATCGGAACGTCGCGCTTCGAGGCCACGATCACACGCAGGCCGTTCGCGAGTTTCGTATCGGTGGGTGTGGGGAGTTTCGCGGACACCGGCGCTTGCGGTGCTGGCGCTTTCACGCGCTGCGCTTCCGGTGCGAGCGTGAACACGGTTATCTCGCCGGCCGGGATATCGAGCTTTTGCGCCTGCACGGTGGCGGCAGTCGCGATCGTGTCGGCTTTGGCGTCCTTCGGCTTTGCGTCGGCGGACAGGTACTTGATCGTGACGCGCTTGTTGTCGTCGAGGATCGCTTTCGCGACACGTTGTACGTCGGCGGCCGTGACGGCCTGGACGCCGGCAAGCAGCTTGTCGGCGTAGGCCGGATCGCGGAAGCGGATCGCGGCGTTCGCGAGTTCGTTCGCTTTGCCGAACGCGGTTTCGCGGCCTTCGAGCGTTTCGGAGACGAGTTCGTTCTTCGCTTCGTCGAGTTCGGCGGCGGTGACCGGCGCGTCGCGCAACTTCGCGATTTCAGCGAGCAGGCTCTTGACGCCTTCGTCTGCCGATTTGCCTTCGCTCAAGATGGCAGCCAGCGTGTAGGCGCCCGCGTCGCGGGTCGCCTCCAAGTTCGTGAACACCTGGGCGGCGATTTGCTGCGTGTAGACCATCGACTGGTAGAGCCTGGAGCTTTCGCCCTTCGCCACGATGGCATCGAGCACCGTCAGTGCCGCAAGATCGGGACTCAACGAATTCGGCTGCGGATACGAGATGGAGATTGCGGGCAGCGGCGTGTTCGGCTCGTAGACCGTGTATTCCTTCGGCATCGTGCGTGCGGGTTCGATCGCGGTCACGCGCGGGATTGGACGCTTCGGCGTCGCGATCGGGGCGAAGTATTGATCGACCCACTTGTCGAACTGCGCTTGATCGAAGTTGCCGGCGACCACGAGGACTGCATTGTCGGGACGGTAGTAGGTCGCGTGGAACGCGCGCACGTCTGCGACGGTTGCGGCGTCCAGGTTTTCGATCGAACCGATGCCCGGCCGGCCGTAGGGGTGAACCGCAAAGTTGGCTTGGCTGAGATAGAGGCCGAAGAGTTTGCCGTACGGCGAGGCCAGGATGCGTTGGCGGTATTCTTCTTTCACCACGTCGCGTTCGGACTTGAAGATCGACTCGTCGACGACGAGCGAACCCATGCGGTCCGCCTCGGCCCAGAGCAGGCGTTCGAGGTGGTTCGCAGGGACGACTTGGTAGTAGTTCGTGAAGTCGTCGTAGGTGGACGCGTTGTTGAAACCGCCCACATCTTCCGTCAACCGGTCGAGCGTTTCCGGCGGCATGTTCTTCGTCGCCTTGAACATGATGTGTTCGAAGAGATGCGCGAAGCCGGAGCGGCCGGCCGGATCGTCCTTCGAACCGACGTCGTACCAAACCTGCACCGACACGTTCGCCGTGTTCGCGTCCGGCATCGCGTAGACTTTGAGGCCGTTCGGCAGCGTGCGTTCGGTGAACTTCAGGGGTTCGACTTTGAGGGCCGCGGGAGCCGCGGGCGGCTTCGGCGTAGTCGAGGAGTCGGAGCAGGCGGCGGCGAAAAGCGCGAGCGCGGACACGGCTGCGACGGATAGGAATTTCATGCGACTCCCCAGCATTGGCGGGGCGAACCTAAGCGAGCCCCACCCTACCCCGCAACTCACCCATTCGTGTAGGGCGCAAGCGGTACCAGCGCGATTTCCGCGACGGGGACGCCATGATCGGAAGCGCCGGGCGGCGGCCGGTCGTCCGGGCCGTCGCGCAGGTGGTCGTTGATGACGTCGTGACGCACCACATCGCCGATCCGGCTTCGGTTGCGGCTGTAGAACTCCTCCGACACCAGAATGTGGTCCAGGATATCGCGCTCGCCGTCATAGATGTGCGTGTGGATCGTGGGCGAGCGTTCGAGCGCGATGCGGTAGGTCGAATAGAGGAGCACGTCCCAGCGCGCGCGCTTCTCCTCGCCGTCCATGTTTGGCTTTGGCATCAGGCCACGCACGATCTGGGTGCTGGCTGCATCCGGCGTGTCGTTCAGGTCGCCGAGGACGATGACTGGTTTTCGCGTTGCGTTGAGATCGGCCAAGATCAGGTGACGCAGTGCGGCGGCTTCGGCTGCGCGGACCATTGCGGCGCGAGCTTGCCCGAGCGCAACCACGAATGGATCATCGCCGTCCTCGCCCTCGCGGATCAGCGGTCCTTTCGATTTCAGGTGGGTGACGTAGACGATGAGTTCGAGCCCGTTCACGTCCAGCACCGCGCGCAGGACCGGCCGTTGGAATTGCGGCACGCCGACCGGCAGCTGTTTGATGACACCGCCATCGACGCGCAACGGGATCGTCAGGTCGATGGATGCGGGAAATGCCATCACGCTCGAAACCGCTTTGATCGGGAAGCGCGACAGCAAGCCGACGCGCGGACGCTTGGCGACGGTACCGTTCAGATTATCCGCGCGCGTGGCACCTGGAGCAGCGACGTTCACGCCGCCTGCGAAGTGGAAGGTGCGCTTGGCAGCGTCGGCTAGCGCTTCTTCGAACCAGACTTCCTGAACACCAACGATGTCGGGCTTCGCGCGGTTCAGGATCGAGGCGATCCAATTGACCTTCGCGTCGTACACTTCGCGCGTGTCGAGGCCGCGGTCGTAGTAGCGCACGTCCGGTAGGATCAAGTTTTCGACGTTGAACGAAGCAACGCGAAATCTCACTGCCGGACGAGCCTTGCACCAAACCTACGTTCGAATTTCGGTAACGCACCAGCGACGATAGCCACGCGTAGCTTCACCCGGCCCTTCGTGTCGTTCGTACGCTTCAATACGTCGCCGTTCTCGTAGGCCCAGGCGAGGTCGGCACCGGCATCGGGTTCGAGCCGAAGCTCCGCCTCGATCGCGCTCTTGGCCAGCGTCGCATCGATCATGGCGTGCAGCTTGTCGAAGCCCTCGCCGGTGAGCGCCGACAGCGACACGCTGCGCGGTTCGCGCTTGCCGTTCGCGGCGGTGGGCCTTTCGGCTGCAGGGATCAAGTCGATCTTGTTCCAGACTTCGATCATGCCGGTCTGCGCGCTGTCCGAAACGCCAAGCTCGCTCAGCACGTCCAGCACGTCGTCCTTCTGCGCTTGCGCGTCCGGATGGCTGATGTCGCGCACGTGCAGCAGCAGATCGGCCTCCAGCACTTCTTCCAGCGTCGCGCGGAACGCCGCCACAAGCTGCGTCGGCAGGTCGGAGATGAAGCCCACCGTGTCAGAGAGGATGATCCGCCGCTTCGACGGCAGCACGAGCCCGCGCATTGTGGGATCGAGCGTCGCGAACAGCTGATCTTTGGCCAGCACTTCGGCACTCGTCAGCCGGTTAAACAGCGTACTCTTGCCCGCGTTCGTGTAGCCCACCAAAGCCACCACCGGAAACGGCACGCGTTTGCGCGCGTCGCGGTGCAGCTGGCGCGTACGCTTCACGTCTTCAAGTTCGCGCTTCAGTTTTGCGATGCGGTCGCCGATGGCGCGCCTGTCGGCTTCGATCTGCGTTTCACCCGGACCGCCCAAAAAGCCGAAGCCGCCGCGTTGCCGCTCCAAGTGGGTCCACGACCGCACGAGGCGCCCCTTCTGGTACGACAGATGCGCGAGCTCGACCTGCAGCCGGCCTTCCGCCGTGCGCGCACGCTCACCAAAGATCTCCAGAATGAGCCCGGTGCGATCGAGCACCTTCACATTCCAAGCTTTTTCCAGATTGCGCTGCTGCACGGGTGAGAGTTGTCCGTCGCAGATGACGAGCTCCGGCTTTTCCGCGTCGCAGAGGCCCTTCAACTCCTCCACCTTCCCCTTGCCGATCAATGTCGCGGGGCGCGGTTCGCTAAGAGGTGCGGGAAGAGCTGCGATCACGTCGAGGTCGATCGCGCGCGCAAGACCCGTCGCCTCTTCGAGGCGCGCCTCAAGCGTGCGCGGTTCATCCGACCGCTTCATGTAAGGATGCACAATGATCGCCCGGCGCGACCCAGAGGTCCATCCGCCGAACGAACGTCCGCGAGAAGGTTCGATCAAATCAAGGCCGCTTCTAAAACCTAAGGCTTCAAGCGTCCGCTGCTTCCGGTGTTTCTTGTTCAAACAGCGGAACCGGCACGGACGGCATCACCGTCGATATAGCGTGCTTGTAGACCAGCTGCGAGTGCCCGTCGCGGCGCAGGAGAACGCAAAAGTTATCGAACCAGGTGATGATCCCCTGGAGCTTGACCCCGTTGACCAGAAAAATGGTCAGAGGCGCTTTGTTTTTGCGACAGGCATTCAGGAACGTGTCTTGCAGGTTCGCTTGTCGATCACTCATGGGTTGGCCCCATTTTTTCACTTGCTCCGCCCGAGACTCACGGGGTTGGCGATACCGGTATCCGGCTTCTGTGACAGGTGTACGAACACGCGACTCAGTCGGATCGTCACCCGTCTCTGGAGAAAATGGACGAGCCGTCGCGGTGGGGCAAGAGTGAACGGCGTCAGGATCGC
>JBJXEH010000027.1:0-2604 GCA_046153995.1 Micropepsaceae bacterium | reverse complement strand
CTGGTCGAGGCGTATATGTGGTACGTCCTGGGCGCGCGCGAAGGCTTCAAGATGCTGCCCGAAACGAAGTTCGACATCATGAAACCACCGCCCGACTCCGCCATGGGCGCGCTCCACATCAAGCTAACCCCCGCCCAACGCGCCGAAGCCCACGCGCGAGCGAAAACGTTCAAGCCGATGACGGGGCCGTTGCCGGCGTCGGAGAATCGCTAAGCGATTTCCGGCACTTCCGAACATGGCGAACCGAGACGAATTTACTCGAGCCTTGGCGCATATCTGGAAGAGGCCGCTTGCCGAACTCGGATATCGGCGTGTTGGCACTCGAAACTTCAAGCGTTTGTCCAACGGCATCTTACAGCTTTTCAATTTTCAAGTTTCGGCCGGAACTTTTTGTATCAACGTCGCGGCGTTCATATTGTGCAGCAACGTTCATTCAGTCTTGCAACCTGGGTTTCGATTGCGCAATGCAAATGACAGCGACATGTGGCTTCCATCGAAGCCTGCCGAGGAAGCATTGAGTTCCCTCGAGTTCGCTTGGAAGGTTGCCGAAGCGCAGGCCCTTCCGTGGCTAGAGCGCAACGGAACTATTGAGGGACATTTGGAGGTTTTGCGCGGCGAGTCTTGGGCCTCGCGGCATCACTTGCACTTCGAAATTGGAGTAGCGCAAGCGATGTTGGGTAGACGTAGCGGCGCAATTGGCGATTTGGTTGAAGCTTCGCGCCTCTATGCGGAGGACGGACGGAGTTGGTGTCCGGCATATATCGCGAGAGCAGAAGCGTTGATTGACGCGCTCAATCGGGGCAACGAAAGCGAGCTACTAGAAAAGTGGTGTAACGCCAATCTTACGGCTCACGGATTCAAAGGGTTGCGAGGTTAGAATCTCCCGTAAGCCCTCTAAACCGCCACGCCACAATGCGATGGCAAAAGATCAATTGGCGCACGCTTGAGCATCGTGTCATCGGTCCATCGTGTGGGACCTCTTCTTTGCGGCTTCGCGTCTTGGCGTGAAACATGCCGGCCTCACGGCAAGTACCGCGTTGACGAGGTACAAGAGCGGCTTGGCGTTTCAACTCACAGCGTTCGTGCCACGCAAACCGTCGGGTTCGCGCACTTCTATTATGTCACCAAAATTGTTCGAGCCGGTGCGATAGGCGCTTGACTCTCAACACCACTGAGAGTAGAACAAAGATAGAACAACTGCAAGAGCAAAGAGGGCTAACCCGTGCCAAAAGCGATGGCGGCGGCTGACGACGCGTCCTTCGAAGAATCCCTGGCAACCGGCCATCCGCATTTCGGATGGGGTCCGGAAAATCACGCATGTGCCACGCATATGACACGGTTAATTCCGCAGAGTTCTGCGGAAATCACGTTTGCTACGGATAAGATTTTCGCGTCTTGCGCCTCAACCGGCCAAAAAAGGGCGGAACGCAGCCGTTCCGAGGGCACAAACGCGCTGCGCGAAACGATCGCGGCGATCGAGGCCGCCTGCCTGCGCAAGGCCGACCCCCGTGCCCGTCCACCCGTCGCAACCGGCGTGGCGGAAATCGACGCAACGCTGAACGGCGGCCTGATGCGCGGCACGATCCACGAGCTCATGCCGAAGGCCGTACCCGACATAGCGACAGCCGCGGGCTTCGCCTTCGCGCTTGCCGCCCGCGCAGAGACGCCGGCCGCGCACACGCTCTATATCCAGCATGACTTCACCGCCGCCGAATTCGGCCGTCCCTACCTGCCGGGCTTAGGTCTTACCGGCATCGACACGCGTGCGCTCGTCTACCTGAACGTCCCCCGCGCGGAGGACGTGCTCTGGGCAATGGCCGAAGCGTTGAAGTGCCGCGGTTTCGCCGCCGTCATCGCCGAGTTCCCGCCCGCAACCCGCGTGCTCGACCTCACGATGACGCGACGCCTCGCGCTCGCGGCCCAAGAAGGCGGCGCCTTAGGCCTCATCCTGCGCCACGCCAGCGGCATCGAACCGAACGCCGCAACCACGCGCTGGCGCATCGCATCGGCGCCGAGCACGCCCGACGCGTTCGGCGGCCTCGGCGCCCCCACATTCCAACTTGATCTCGTCAAAAACCGCTTTGGCCAGTGCGGCCAATGGCGCGTCGAATGGCTGTCCCATGAGCGCACGTTTGCAATCCCGTTATCTCGCCGTCTGGCTCGTCCATTTGCCGACGGATCGGATCGAACGTGGCAGCTCACCAAGACCGCGTGATCCGCGCGTAATCGTAACAGAGGTCAAAAGCGCGCTCCGCCTGAGCGCCATGAACGCCGCAGCCGCCGCGCTGGGCTTACGCGTGGGCCAACCGTTAGCCGACGCCCGCGCGATGCATCCGGCGCTGCTCGTGGACCACGCCGATCCGGCCGCAGATCAGCGCCTTGTCGAGGCGATCTGCGACTGGCTCACCCGCTTCACCCCGCTCGTGGGCTTAAGCGACGGCGGCTTGATGCTCGATATCACCGGCTGCGCGCACCTGTTCGGCGGCGAAGAAGCGATGCGCCAAGACATCGTCCGCCGCCTGAGCCGTCAAGGCTTCACCGCGCGCACGGCGGTCGCAGGCACAGTCGGCACCGCCTGGGCACTCGCCCGATTCGGCGACAAGC
>JBJXEH010000026.1:0-29014 GCA_046153995.1 Micropepsaceae bacterium | reverse complement strand
ACGCGGTGGCTGACGTTGCCCATGTCGGTCGAGCCTGCGAGGCCGGGCGGTAGCATCGCCGGGTCCAGGAGTTCGCGGCCTAGCGCTTTGGCGTTTGCCTCGTAGGCGTGGGCGAGCGGCCAGTTGGTTTTGAGGTCGAGGCAGTCGACGCGGCCCCAGTTCGCTTCGAGGCGTGTGCCGGTGCTCAGCGCTCCTGCTTCGAAACAGGCTTGCACGCGCTTCTTCAGTACTGCCAGTTCGACGCCGTTGCGGGCGCGGACGTAGAAGCGGCCGGAGGCGCGCTCCGGCACGATGTTGGGCGCCATGCCGCCTTCGACGACGATGCCGTGGATGCGTTCGGTTTGCTGGATGTGTTGTCTGAGTTGCGCGATCGTCTGGTAGGCGGTAACGAGCGCGTCGAGCGCGTTCAATCCGCGTGCGGGCATTGCCGAGGCGTGCGCCGCGCGGCCGTGGTAGATGACCTCGACCTCGGCGAGCGCGATCACCGGCATCGTCACCATGTCGAAGCCCGCGGGGTGGACCATCATCGAGGCGTCGACGCCTTCGAAGGCGCCATGCTGGGCCATCACTTCTTTGCCGCCGCCGCGTTCTTCGGCGGGCGTGCCCATGTAGCGGACGCGGCCCGTTAGTTTGGCTCCGAGTTTCGAGAGGCCGAGCGCTGCGCCGAGGCCCGCCGTCGCGATGACATTGTGGCCGCAGGCGTGGCCGATGCCGGGCAGTGCGTCGTATTCGGAGAGGAGGCTCATCACGGGCGCGCCCTTGGGACCGAACTCGGCGGCGTAGGCAGTGGTCACACCGTAGGCGCCGCGTTCGACGGCGAGGCCGTGTTGCTCCACCGTCTTCGTCAAGAGGCTGGCCGCGAATTTTTCTTCGAACGCGAGTTCCGGATTCGCGTGGATCGCGTGGCTGGCTGCGATAAGTTCGGGTCTAAGGGCGTCGATCGCGCTCGAAACCTCGCGCTTCAAAATTTCCAGCGACATGGCTTAATGTCCCTCATGAACGTTCGCGTCCAGCCTCGCGCAGAGAGGAGATGAGGTCAAATGCCGACTTTGGTTGTGCCCGGCGATATCCGCGTTGCCTACGAGGTCGTGGGCGAGGTTGCCGAGGGTAAGCCGCCAATCGTGCTGGTGCATGGGTTCGCGTCGACCCGGGCGACGAACTGGCGGGCGCCTGGATGGTACGACACGCTGACGCAAGCCGGGCGGCAGGTGATCGCACTCGACGTGCGTGGGCATGGCGAGAGCGACAAGCCGCATGATCACGACGCTTATAACGAAGGCGAGTTGGCTTGGGATGTCGAGCGGTTGCTCGATCATTTGGGGCACGAACAAGCCGACGTGATGGGCTACTCGATGGGCGGGTTCATCACGCTGCGACTGTTGCACGACAGCGCGCCGCGGGTGCGGCGTGCAGTGATCGCGGGCGTCGGCGAAAATTACTACGGGCGCGGAACGGTCGAGACGGACGCGATCGCAGCCGGTTTGCGCGTGCTGAACGCGGCGGATGTGGTTGGTGCGGTACCGCGGCAGTTCCGGTTGTTCGCCGAGCAGGGCAAGAACGACCTTGAGGCGCTAGCGCTTTGCATGACGCGCGAGCGGCGGTCGTTCCAGGCGTCGGAGTTCGAGGAGTTGAACGTGCCGACGCTCATCGTCGTGGGCGAGAAGGATACGGTCACCGGGCCGCCGGGTGCGCTCGCCGATGCGTTGCCGGGAAGCCATACGGTGATCGTGCCTGGGCGCGATCATATGTCGTGCGTCGGCGACAAGACGTACAAGGCAGCGGTGCTGAGCTTTCTGGATCTCTGATACGAAAAAAGCCCCCGTGTTTTGCACGGGGGCTTTCGGATTGAAGTCGTTGGAGCGTTAGCCCGGCAGGTTCGCCGTCACCGACAGAACAACGCCGTCTTCACAGAGGTCGGTTCCGCCGAAGCACTGGGTCTTGCTCAAGTCGGTGCCGACCCAACGCAGGTCGAACACGAAGATTTCCCACTCGGCCGACACGCCGAGGTCATAGTAGAGATAGTCCTGTGTACCAAAAGTGGCGTTGTCGTCGATCCACTGGTAGCCGATGTTGCCCGACGCGGACAGCGCACCCATGAACGCAAATTTCTCAAGCAGCGGAACGCTGACGCCGCCCTTTAGCGAAACAGCATCACCCGACTCGGCGAAGTAGTCGGGGCTCCACGCGAGCTCACCGCTCACCGATGCCATACCGAAATCATAGCCGACGCTCGCGATCGCCTCGAAGTAGTCGTAGTCGTTGGATGCCGGAAGATAGTCGGCGTCCGGATACCAGTAGTAGACCGCTTTGATGCCGGCCGTCAGCTGCTCGCTGAAAGAGTGATTGTATCCGACCGTGAGGTCGACTTCGACACTGGTATCGTCCGTCGTCAGCACGCCAGCATCATTGAAGTCTACATTCGAAGCCCAGACGTTGGCGAAGAAGCCCGATGCGTGATCGTACTGCACCCAGCCTTGGATCGCCGCATCGCGAGCGGATTGGCTTTGGCCGCGGAAGCGGTAGTCGCTGGTCAGTGCAACGCCGGCCGTGAACGGGCCCCAGGCGCCTTCTTCGTCGGCGGCATAAACAGCCGGTACGCTCGCTAATGTCAGGGCGGCAAACACGCCCGCCGTCAGTGCCTTCTTCATACCAAAACCTCTTTACACTCGGGGTTGCAACTGCACGAGGCGGTGCAATTGGGGCACGCGGCTCGAACATATTTCCGTCGCATTAAGTCTTGGGCCCGCGATGGTTGACAACGCGTTAACGCGTGTGTGTCCCCGCGGTGACAATCGCGGCGGGTGCGAACGAAAAGTGCGATGTGTCCGGCTGCTCGCGAATCAAGGGAATTGCACGACTTTCGCGCAGAAACTGCACAGAAAAAGGGCGGCGCAACACGTGCAGCCGCCCTTACCCGGTAGGATTGTGTTCCTCATGCCCTCAAGGGAACGTGAAACTTGCGGTGCCGACGAATCCACCTTCGCAGAGATCGGTGCCGCCGAAGCACTCGGCCTCGTCCAGATTTGTGCCGACGTAGCGCGCGTCGAGCGTGAGACGGCCGAGTTCGACGCCGACGCCCACATCCCAATAGAGCCAGTCGGGCGTGCCGAAGCCTGCGTTGTTGTCGATCCATTGGTGTCCGACGTGGCCGCTGGCCTTGAACTTGTCCCAGAGCGGAACTTCGATGCCGGCTGCTGCTGCGACCGCAGAGTCTGTTTCGAAGAAGTAGTTGGGGCTGTAGTTCACTTCGGCCGACAGCGTTGCGCCGCCTATGTCGTGGCTGAGCGAAGCTTGCAGTTCCCAATAGTCGTAGCCGATCACGTACGGGCTTTCCGGGTAGTGATAGTACGTGGCCTTTACGCCGGCTTCCGTGCCTTCGGCGAGTGCGACGGTGTAACCGGCGTAGAGGTCGAGTTCCATGTACGACGACGTGTCACCTGTGTCGCTGAAGTCGATGTTCGAGGCCCAGGCGCCGACGAAGAAGCCGCTGTCCGTCGTATAGTCGACCGAGCCTTGGAACGCGAAGTCGCGAGAGTTTTGGCTTTGGCCGCGGAAGCGGTAGTCGGACGTCACCGTCAACGTGATCGAGATTGGCCCTGCTTCTTCTTCGGCGGCCGCTTCACCGTCGGCGTATGCGGTTTGTGTGAAGCCCGCGGTCGCGAGCAGGCTTAGCGCCAGAAGCGTCTTTTTCATGCGAGTACCCCCTGCAGCCGAAAGTCCGGCTATCCCCGCTCATAGTTCAAATCGGGAAGCCGTTTTCTGGCAAGGGGTTAGCGGCGAATTCTCGTGTTGTTCGGGCAACACAACCTGAAATGTCTTCGAGCTGTCACGCGCAACCCTGAGGGTGGCGTCAGGATTGGCGCTTGGTTACCCCCGCCAGGGCCAGGTGGTGGCCGGCGTCGGCGAGCAGGAGTTCGCCGGTGATGTGCCTTGCGCCCTCGCCGCAGAAGAAGGCGACGGCTTCGGCGATGTCTTCGGGCGTGCCGGCGCGGTGGAGCGGGGTCGATTGCTTGTTGTGTTCGACGATGCGGTCGTAGGTGTCTTTGTCGAAGCGATCGGAGAACCAGCGTGTGCCGACGAAGCCCGGGCAGACGGCGTTGACTCGGATCTCCGGCGCGAGTGCGCGGGCGAGCGACAGCGTCATCGTGTTCAGTGCGCCTTTCGAGGCAGCGTAGGCGACGGAGGAGCCGACACCCAACACGCCTGCAACGGATGAGACGTTGACGATGCGGCCGAAGCCGCTCTTGCGCAGATGCGGCGTGCAGGCGCGGATCATTTGGAACGAGCCTACGACGTTCGTCTTGTAGATGCGCAGGAAGTCATCGGCGGTGAGGCCGTCTAGGTTTGCGTGATCCGCGAACACTGTGGCGCCTGCGTTGTTCACGAGGATGTCGATACGTCCCCATTTGTCGGCGACTTGTTTTGCGATGCGGCGGCAGTCTTCGTCGTTGCCGACGTCGCCTTGCGCGAGGACACCATCGACGCCTTTCGCTTTGACGGCGGCTAACGTTTCTTCAGCCTCCTTCAGGCTTTTCGTGTAGTTCACGGCGACGCGCACGCCAACGTCAGCTAGGCGGAGCGCCACGGCTGCGCCGATGCCGGTGCCCGATCCGGTGACGATGGCGACGTGGTCTTTCATATTCATAGGCGTTTCCTTTTTCTATTTGCCGTGGAAGGCGGGTTTGCGTTTTTCGAGGAAGGCTTTGCGGCCTTCGGCGTAGTCGGCGCTCGCCATGCAGGCGGCGACAGCGCGGTCGGCTTCGCTGCGGTCGTTTGCGTCGTGCGAGAGTGCGGCTTGGATCGCCTTCTTCGACGCCAAGATCGAGAGCGGTGCGTTTTGGCCCAGCATGGTGGTGTAGCCCTTCAAGACGTTGTCGAAGTCTGCGACGGGCGCGACGGCTTGGACGATGCCGCGCATCAAGGCTTCGTGCGCGCTGTAGACTTTCGCCGTAAACAACATCTCGGCCGTGCACGAGGGTCCGAGCTTGGCGACCAGCGCCGCGGTTCCAGCGAAGCCGTAGCCGATGCCGAGCTTGGCGGCGGGGATGCAGAATCTGGAGTTATCCGTGGCAAGCCGCAGGTCGCAGGCCATGGCGAGTGCCATGCCGCCGCCGAAGCAAATCCCCTGAACGGCGGCAATGACCGGCTTCGAACAACGGCTGAGCGAAAGTGTCGCCCGGCCGGTTGCCGCGTCGTAGGCTTTCGCGCTTTCGTCTGTTGCGCGGTTGGCCTCGAATTCCGATATGTCAGCTCCGGCGGCGAACGCTTCGCTGCCTGCCCCCCTAACCACAATGGAGCGGATGCCTAAGTCTTTCTCGAATTCCTCAACAAGTCCGGGGATAGCTTGCCACATATCGAGGCTAAGCGCGTTGCGCCGCTCGGGCGCGTTGAGTACGAGTGTGCCGGTGGATCCGTGAATTTCGGCGATGAGCTTTGACGTCATGGAAGGCCTGAGTACGAGGGTGCAAAGACGGCGCAGGCGAAGCCCGCAGTCGGCGGGGGGGGGCATCAAAGTTGTTCTCATCCGCCACGGCAAGCCCGACGTTGCGCCTTCAGAGCGGCTGACGCACCGTAAGTTCGAGGATTACATCGAAACCTACGAGAAGGCGGGGCTCGATCCCGACAGCGCGCCACCGGATTGGCTGGTCGCGTTGGCGCGCGACGCACGGCGCGTGTACGCGTCGGATCGTCCGCGGGCGCGCGAGAGCGCCCGTGCTTTGGCGCCGCATGCGGAGCTCGAGCTCAGCCCGCTGTTCATGGAGGCGCAACTGAAGTCGCCGAAGTTGCCGCTCGTCAAGATGAAGCCGCCGGCGTGGGCGGTGATCGCGCGGCTCGCGTGGCATGCGGGGCATGACGGCGGCATCGAAGATTTTCGCGATGCGAAAGATCGCGCGGCTAAGGCCGTCGATATGCTTTCCGCCGAAGCGCAAGACTGCGGCATCGCCGTGCTCGTCGCGCACGGTTACTTCAACGCGATCGTGGGCCGCGCGCTGTCGAAGCGCGGCTGGCGGAAATTTGGACGGCACCGCGCGAAGTTCTGGAACGCGGTGGTGTACGAGCTGGCGGTCTAGCCCGTCCACTCGCGCGCGATCGACTCGTACGGCGGTCTCGGCCTCTCCTCAAGGGGTTCGGATGGGTGGCCCACATAGATGAAGCCGGCGATCCGTTCGCCTGCTTTGAGGCCTAGGCCTTCACGCACTGCCGGGTGATAGGCGTACCACTCCGTGATCCAATTCGCGACGAAGCCCATGGCGTGGGCGGCGATGCAGAGTGTTTGGCAGGCGGCGCCGGATGAGAGGATTTGTTCCCATTCGGGGATCGGGATGCCTTCTTGTACGCGGCTCACCACGCCGATGACAACGGGTGCGCGCAGGAAGCGGCCGCGTTCTTGTGCAATGCGTTCGCCGTTGGCTTCGGGTTCGGTTTCTTTCAGTGCGCGCACGAGCAGATCGCCGAACTTGCTTCGCGCATCGTCTTTGAAGATCAGAAATCGCCAGGGCGTGAGCTTGCCGTGATCGGGGACGCGTGAGGCTGCTTGGATGAGTGTGCGAATTTGTTCGTCGCCGGGGCCGGGACCCTTCATTCGCTTGGCGGAGCCGGAGCGGCGGCTTAACAGGAGGTCGAGTGCCCCGGGCGCGACGATGTTCAATTCCGGCATGCAAACCTCACGTTAATTCACGGAAACTGCGGTTGTTAACCTGGCGTCACGCTTGCTTGATAGGCTCGCGGTAAGGCCCCATCTGTATTAAGATGGTTCTCATGGATAACAAGCGCACGATGCCCGTTATTGCCGAGAAATTCGCGGTCTGCGATCCGGTGTGGTCGGACCTGCGGGAGGAGGCCATTCGCGCGGCCGCGGCGGAGCCCGCACTCGCGAGCTTCGTGCACGCGACGATCCTGAACCATGAGCGGTTGGAAGAGGCGCTGACTTATCACCTGGCGCAGAAGCTCGGCAACGACGACGTCGGCGCGATGCAGGTGCGGCAGGTGTTCGATCAGGCGTTCGCCGACGCGCCGACGCTTGGCGACGAAGTGCGCGCGGACTTGTCGGCGGTCTACGAGCGCGATCCGTCGGTGACGACGTATTTGCAGCCGTTTCTGTTCTTCAAAGGGTTCTTGGCGATCCAGTCCTATCGCGTGATGCACTGGCTTTACAAAAAGGGCCGCATCACGTTGGCACAGCATTTTCAGGCGCGAGTGTCTGAGGTCTTCGCTGTCGACATCAATCCGGCGGCGAAGATCGGGCGCGGTGTGATGATCGACCACGGCACCGGCGTCGTGATCGGCGAGACCGCCGTCGTGGAAGACGACGTCTCCATGCTGCATGGCGTGACGCTGGGCGGTACGGGCAAGGAAACTGGCGACCGGCATCCGAAGGTCCGCCGCGGCGTCATGATCGGCGCGAACGCGACGATCCTCGGCAACATCGAAATCGGCGCGAACAGCCGCGTGGGCGCGGGCAGCGTGGTGCTTGCGGATGTCCCTGAGCATTGCACGGTGGCCGGCGTGCCGGCGCGCGTGGTCGGTTGTGCGGGCTGCGACCAGCCCAGCCACGAGATGAACCAGATCATCGAAGACGTGCCGCTGGATTATCAGATTTAGGACTTGCGCATCTCGCTTGGGCTTTTGCCGGTCCAGCGTTTGAAGGCGCGGGAGAAGGCTGCGGCTTCGGAGAAGCCGACGAGGTAGGCGGTTTCGTTGATCGAGACTTTTTTGCCGCCGAGATAGTGCAGCGCCATGTTGTGCCGTAGTTCGTCGAGCACTTTCTCGAACGTCGTGCCTTCGTCCTTCAGCTTGCGAAATAGCGTCTGCCGGCTCATCGCCATCGTCTCGGCGATCTTGTCCATGCTGACGTCGCCGGTGTGGAGCAGCGGCATCAGGAGACTCTCGACGCGGCCGCGCGTGGTTTTCGAATCTTGCAAATTCTTCAAAAGCTTCTCGGCGTGTTCGCTCAGGATGCCGAAGGTGTAGCGCGGCTGGAGCGCGACCTTCACCGCCAGCCAGGCATAGTCGAGTGCGATCGCGTTCTTCTTGGCTTCGAATTTTACCGGCACTTGAAGCAGGCGGTCGTATTCCGCGCGGTAGGCGGGCGCGGCGTGGGTAACGTGCACTTCCTTGATGAGCGTCGCCGGGCCGATGCGGCGGCCGCCGACAACCATACGGGTGAACGTGGACTCGGTGAGTTCTAGGAAGTCGTTCGGATTGCGCCGTGTGTCGATCAGCCAAATGATGTTGTTGTCGCGCTCTAGTCTGAAGCGATCACGCTCGCAATCGACCTCGATCACGAGGCCCGCGAAGCGGTTCATCTGGGTAAACGCGTCGAGCATTGTTTCGGCCGCCAACGTGATGAGGCCCACGATTGAGATATCCGCGAAGTCGTTGACCTCGCCGTAGTGCAGCGCCAAGGCCGGATCGTTCGTGAGTTCCTTCGCGGTGCGCATCAGCGTCACGTAGTTGTCGAACGGAATGCGGCTGTCTTGGTCCTGCAGGACGTCAAGCCTGATGCCCGTGCGGGCCAAGAGGGTTTCCTGGTTTACGCCTTTCGACACGGCGAATTGGATCAACCCACGCGCCAAGCCCGCCGCGACCGTGAGGCCCGGTCTGTTACGTGCGATCAAGTCTTTTGTACCTGGCGTCATGGGATGCTGGCGCGGCCATCGCTAGGTTGCTCATACAACTAAGTAAGGACTAGCGATGACCTTCGCAACGCCGGAGGCTGCGCACGCGCATTCCGAATCCGGCGGCTCAACGATTGCTGACGCAATCTTGAGATGGGCGGCCGGTTTTTGGTTTTTGATCGCAGCCGCGGGGCAGTGGCTCTTCGTGCTGTTTATCTTAGGCTTCTACGCGATGCCGACGTTGACCGGCAATTTTGAGGCTTGGGACAAGAACACGTTCATGACCCACGGCTATGTCGCGGGCGACACGGCCGGAAACCTTGCTTTCGCCGCGCACGTGATGATGGCCGCCGTCATCACGGCCAGCGGGACGGTGCAACTCATTCCCTGGATTCGCACGAATGCGATTTCGTTTCATCGCTGGAGCGGGCGCACGTTCGTCTTCATTGCGTTCGCCATCAGCCTTGCTGGATTGTTTCTGAACGCGACGCGCGGGGAGGGCACGTTCGCCCACATCCCAATCACGCTTAACGCGGTGCTGTTGATGTTCTGTGCCGGGCAGACGATCGGCTTTGCGCGTGCGGGCGATATCGGCACGCACCGCCGCTGGGCCTTGCGCACGTACATGTTGATGAATGGCGTGTGGTTTCTGCGCGTCGGCATGTTGGCTTGGATGATCGGCAAAATCGGGTTGTTCGGCGGACCCAAAGAGTTCGACGCGAACTTCTATGCGTTCTGGTCTTACGGGTGTTACCTCGTACCGCTTGCAGTGCTTGAGCTCTATTTCTGGGCGCAGGATCGCGGCGCGGCAGGCGCGAAAGTGGGCGTCGCCGCACTGCTCGTGCTCCTGACCGTTGCGATGGGGGTGGGGATTGCGGGGGCGACCTTCGGCCTGTGGTGGCCGCTGCTGAGGGTTGCGTGACATGGATACGGCACTCGTCTTCTTTCACGTCACGGGCGGTACGTTCGCGCTGGTTTCCGGCGGGATAGCGATGCTGGTTCGCAAGGGCGAGACCGTTCACCGGTTGGCGGGGAATGTGTTCTTCGTCGCGATGCTGCTGATGACGATGAGTGGCTTCGTTGTCGCGGTTCTGCGCGATCAGCCCTACAACATTTCGGCGTCCACGCTGACCTTCTACCTGATCGTAACATCGTGGGTGGCCGCGACGCGTAAGGATGGCGAGGTCGGCGTTCTCGAGACGGTGATGTTGGCCTGTGGCACTGCGGTGGCGGCGAGCGCATTCTGGTTTACCCGGCTCGGCGGCGACTTCGTGCAGATGTACTATGTCTTCGGGTCACTTGCGGTGATCGGCGTGCTGGCGGACTTGAGTGTCATCATGCGCGGCGGTGTCTCCGGACGGCAACGTATCGCGCGTCATTTATGGCGCATGTCGCTGGCGATGCTGATTGCGACGGGTGCCTACTTCGCTGGTCAACCGAAATTCGTGCCGACGGTCTTGCGTGAGACGCAGCTCAATTTGGTGCCGATCTTTGCGGTGCTTGTGTTGCTGGTGTTTTGGCTAGCGCGCGTTTTGTTTACGCGCTGGTGGCGAGATGAACCGAAGCCGCAGTGAACCCCCGAGGGTCCACCGCCGATTTGTGAAGGTGCGCGCGCCGTCCTATCCGTTATGTTCACTATCTAAAGCTGATGGACAAAGCGATCATCGAACGGATCGCGGAAGGGCGCGCCGACTTAGTGTTCGAGGCGGTTGCGGCGGGAACGCCCGCGACCGCGCGGGATGCGCAAGGTGTCGCACTGATCCAGTGGTGCGCCTACCACGGCGATGTCAGCGCGATCCGGTTCTTGCTGTCGCGCGGCGAGACGTTGGACACACTTGGGCCCAACTTCGATCTGAACGGTGCGGTGTTTCATGGGCATGAGGCGCTGACCGCGTTTCTGATCGAAAAGGGTGCCGATGTGAACCAGCCGCTTGGCGATACCGGCGAGACGCCGTTGCACGCGGCGCTATGCAAGACCGGGCGGCCCGTGTTCGACCGCATCTTGAAGTTGCTGTTGGCCGCCGGCGCCGATCCGAATCGTGCGACGATCCCGGGTGTTGCCACAGGCAGTTTCATGCGCGATTGCCGGACGAAAGGCGAGACGCCGCTGCACCGCGCGGCCGCGTTCGGTTCGCAGGAGGCGATCCAAATGTTGCTCGATGCGGGGGCGAAGGTCGAGTTTCGCGATGCGAACGGCGACACGCCGCTGTCGTGGGCGAGTTGGTACCTGAGGCCGAACGCGGTGCTGCGAAAGCTTTGCTACGGGCCGCATCGCATTCATCCGGATGCGGTGTAGTATCAAAGTGCTACGTGAAGGGATTTCGGATGGCACGGATCACCATTGTCGACCTCGATGAGACGGTGCTTGACGCCCTGCAGGGCAGAGCTGCTTCTGCCGGGATATCTTTGGAAGATGAAGTGCGTCGTATACTTGCCGCATCCGTTCACCAAGACGCGCTTAAGCGTCTCGACGCCGTGCGGAAGAGCATTGGTCCCCTGAGCGGGCCTTCGTCGTTGGACGATCTGTGGGCCAGCCGGAACAAAGACGATCCTACTGACGCGCATGGCCGCTTTGCGCGGTCTCTCGGCAGTGCGACAACGGGGCTCTCCACGGATGAGATAATGGCTCTGACGCGTGGGTGCTGGGGCAGCGATTGAGGTAAACGTCACGCTCATTGTAACGCGGTTGGTTGAAGTGTGACGACCGCGTCTGTTGCGCGACGCAATTTTCGTTCTTGATCGCGCTATGAAGCTGTTTCTGCGGATCGTGTTTGGGTTTCTTGTGTTCGTCGGCGTGCTCGTTTTTTTCGCTCTGCTGGTCTTGACGGATGCGACCAAGCATCCGAAGGGGCAGCTGCTCGCCAGGTACGATAAGTTGTTGCCCGCTGAACTCCGTGGCGGTTATGTGATCGATTTCGAAGTGCGCGATCGCAGTTACTCGCTCTGCCGGTCCCATAGCTATGAGGTGTCGCGCGCGCAGATGACTGCGTTTCTCACTCGCATGAAGGCTGAGATGGCGAGCCGCAGTCTTGCGGCGTATCGATGGCGCTATGGGCCGCTAATCGACGAGGAGTGGACTCGAAGCGCCGACAATAGGTGTGGAGACGAGCGGTTCAAAAACCGGATAGAGGAATTGCTCGGGAAGAGCGATACGCTCGTCTATTTCGAGCCGGGGCGCACGGGGTTCAGCAACTGGGATTTCTCCTCACAAACGTTCTTCGAGTATCTCATTGTGATCGATTATCGTCTCAATCGGGTTCACACGGCGTTCTGGAATCGCGATCAAGGCGGCTGACCGGCAGCAAAACAAAAAGGGCCGCTCTGGCGAGCGGCCCTTCCGTGAGATGGGCGATACGTTCAAGCCCTGATCTTGCGATCCGAAGTTCAGGCGGTTCCGGGAGGTTGCTCCAGCGTCCGCGTGACCTTCAGGCTCCGTAACAGCACCAAGATCTCACTCGACATTGGATCACCTCCTTTCGTTGATGGAACACGAGATCGGCAGATTTTCATGAGTCGCCGAGCGCGTCGAGAGGATTTTTCGATTAACCCAACCGGTCGCGGAGCGCGTACCAGGTTAGCGCTAACGCCAGTAGCGGTTTGCGGAACAGCGTGCCGCCGGGGAGTTCCGGGATTTTCAGGTTGGCGTAAACGTCGAAGCGGGCGGCTTGGCCTTGGATCGCTTCGGCGATCAACTTTCCGGCCAGTGTTGCGATCGCGACACCCTGGCCCGAGTAACCTTGCGCGAAGTAGGCGTTCGGCGTCAGGCGGCCGAGGTGGGGCAGGCGGGGCATCGTGATCGCGAGGCGACCGCCCCAGGCGTGGTCGATTTTCACGCCCCTCAGCTGCGGAAAGACGCGTTCGATATGCGGGCGGACAATTTCGGCCACGTTGCTAAGGTCGCGATCGCCGTAGGATTCGCCGCCGCCGAACAGCAGGCGTCCGTCCGCGGTGAGGCGGTAGTAGTCGAGTACGAATTTTGTGTCGGCGACCGCCGCACCTGATGGGATCAGCGCCTTCGCGCGTTCGAGGCCCAAGGGTTCCGTCGTCGCGATGTAGTTCGAGATCGGCATGATCGTGCGGGCGAGCGTGCGGTTCAGATCGCCCAGATATGCGTTGCACGCATACACCACGAACTTCGCGGAAACGCTTCCGTTTGCGGTTTCGATCCTGACGTTGTTGCCGTGATCGACCCGTCGTGCTGACGCGTGTTCAAAAATTTCGACGCCGGCCATATCGGCTGCGCGCGCGAGGCCCAATGCGTAGTTCAAGGGGTGCAGATGGAAACTTGCAGTGTCGAGCATGCCTCCCTTGTAGTTGTGGCAGGCGACGATTTCGGGAATCTGCGCGGCGGGCACGTACCGCGCGGTCGAATAGTTGTAGCGGGATCCCAAGAACTCGACATATGATTCGAGATCGCGGGCGTGGCGTTCCTTGACCGCTGCTGTGAAGTGACCTGGGCTCTCGTCGCATTCGATTGTGTTCGATGCGATGAGGGTGCGAGTCAATTCGCGTGCGTCGAGAGCAAGCTCCCACAGCGAACGTGCATGTGCTTCACCATAACGACGCTCAAGTTCGTCTTGATCGACGCGCTGACCGGTGATCACCTGACCGCCGTTGCGGCCTGATGCGCCGAAGCCTGCCGTCTCGGCTTCGAGCACGACGACCTTCATTCCGGCTTTCGCCAGATGCAGCGCGCACGACAGGCCCGTGTAGCCCGCGCCGATCACGCACACGTCTGTTTCACGCGCGCCGTTCAGTTGCGCGCGCGCACGTTGCCCGATCGCCGTCGCGATGTAATATGAGTCGCTTCGCGAAGCAGTCATGCGTCCTTCCCAAGACCAGTTTCGCGAAAACATCAAGAGGGGGCTTGGCTCTTGCCAAGCTTGAGAGAAGTATGCGTAGTCGCAAACCGATGATGGAAAAAACCGGCGCAGTGATCGATGCTCACGCGACGCATTGGGCTTCTCTCTATCCCGATGCGCCCGACGCTATTCGTGCGCGCATCAAAAGCGTCGTTGCGAATTCGACGATCATCGCGCAAGTGGAGCTGCCGCACACGCAAGCAATGCCGAACGGCGAGCAAGCCGACACGCTGACCGCGATGGCGGAAGGCGACGGCGATGTGCGCCACATGGTGTTGCTCTTGACCGAGCGGAAGTCGGCGTCGGGCTGCGTGCTCTCCGCGTTTCCGTTTGCGGCCGGTGCGATCGCGCATGCGGTGACGATCGATCACGTCGCTTCCACGGGTTCCGGTGCCGAAGGACAAGTTCGCGGGCGCACGGAAGACGGGGCGGAGATTTCGTTCTTCGATCCGCTGTTCTTCAAGAACGGCTCCGACTATCAAGTGGGCGAGAGCTATCAGTTCGCACTTTCGGCTTTTGCGTACTCGCTCAAGCCCTTCGGCTTGAAAGTCGTGCAGGGCGACGACAGGGTGGTTCTGCCCGACGTATTGAGACCCGCGCGCAGCGGCGGCAACGACGACTACGAGTTTCGTGCGACGGTGCAGCACGTCTATCCGATGCGGCTCGACACTGGGACGGTTTATCGCATGCGGGTGACCGTGGCGCGGACCGGGCAGAGCATGGTCGATGTGGCGCTTTATGCGGCCGAACACGTGCTACCCCAGGGCTACCGGCCGAAGCCTGGGGACGAAATATCCGGGCGCTTGTGGTTGCAGGGCTATCTGGTCGAGGATTAAGTACCGCCAGAATTATTGGAGCCCGAAGGCACGTGGACAGAACAGAAATCCTGCGCGTCGAGAAGTATCTGCGGTCGCTGTTCCGCCTGGATACGATCAAAGTCGAAGCGCGGCCGAACAAGACCGACTCGGTCGAAGTGAACGTGGGCGACGAGTTCATCGGCGTCATCTTCAAGGACACCGAAGACGGCGAGACGACCTATCACTTCGAGATGGCGATCCTGGAGATGGATCTGCCGCCCGCATCGGCCGTTCAGAAGAAGTAGTTCACTTCACCCGGAAGCCGTCGATCTTGCCCATGATCTTGGCGTCGATCGCTTGCCATTGGGCAAGGTAGGCGCGCTTGTATTTGTAGGTCAGTCCAACGCCATCTTTCAGGCGCGTCACGCGCATGCAGCTTGTGCCGAAGTTGCCGGTCGCTGAGGCGTCGCAGCGCATCACGAATTTCGAGCCGTCTTCGAGAGATGCGGTCAGCCACTCGGTGTTCTCGTAACCCGTGCCGGCGTCGAATTTGTACGTGGTCAGACCATGCGGGCCGGGGATGCCGTCCGGCGTCGAGGAGTAGGGTTTGATGCCCCGTTCGAATTTGTCTTGATAGGTGAGCTTGCCGCGGTCTACCGCGAGCACCAATTGCACGACGCGCGCGTTCCAGGCGTTCGAGCTGAATTCCTTCGCGTCTGCCTGCGTCCAGCCGGTGAGGTTTGGTAGCAACGCGTGCAGCGGCAAGTCGTCCGCGTCGCCGTCGCTGCGCGAGCGGCGCAGCTTCGTGTAGTTCGCGGGCACGCGGAAGACTGCATTGTCGATGCGGATGTCGGCGGTGCCGGTGTCCGCGGTCGGCCAGGTCGTGTTGCCCTGCAGGTCGTCGACGGTCGGTCCCGTGAACAGAATGTAGAAGCCGCCGCCGATCAGGGCTGCGACCACGAGAAAGATCGCGGGCAAGATCCAGCTCGAATGAGCGTGGACTTCTCCCCCTAGGGCGGCGTCGGCGTCGCGTTGGTCCAATTTCATGCGGGTACTTTATCGGCGCGATTGGTTTCTGGAATCTTCAGCGTTGCATTCTCTCAACTTCGGCGTGGTCAATCTGCAACAGGTCACTTTCTGAGCGTGCCGTGCCGCTCTCGACCCCGCAATAGGCGAAAGGCGCCTTTGTTGTCGCAAAGCGGAACGTGGAGCCCGATTTTCCGCCGTTGGCATGGTGCCTGCGTAGTCGGCGTCAGTTCTAATACGGGGTAGCCCATGTTCATCGATGCCGGTCTGACGCTGCTTGCCGCCTTTGCGATCGGGTTCGTCATTTCCGGCATCATGTCGAACGTGTTCCAGCTGATGCTTAATGGGGCTTCTTTGCTGCACTTTCCTGTAACCTCTGACCTTCGGCGGCTGGCGGTGGTTGGGGTCATGCTGCTTGCCGGGCCACATATATTGGTCAGAGCCGCGGACAGGTCGCTGCGGGGCGGGGATTGGCCGTTTTCCTATACGGCGAGCTGCTTTGGGCTAGGGCTGTTGTGGTCCGGCGTGCTCGGGTATGTGACGCTCGCGTTGCTCGTCCTTTGACGTTTACGAATTACTGACGGTAGCGTCATTTTGGTGCTTGAAACAACTGTTTGAAACTCCTAATTCAGTTCGCATGTGCAGCATGCGTTCGTGGAGAAGGGGTTTCGAGTGTTGAACCGCATCATCAATGGCTTGGTCGTCGCGCTGATGGGGGCGGTGCTCGTTCTTTTCGAACTTGGCCGCGTACAGCCGGGCGATGCTTTGTTCATCGCCGCGGCAATCGTTGCGGTCTTCACTGGCCAGCAGCTGATCCAGCGCGAGCAGATGGGCTTTGCGGCAGCCGCCACAACGATGTTCACGAGCCCCAAGTCCTGGCGCAGCCGCTCCTCCTTCGCGGCGTACTTCGCGTGCCTGGCACTCGGCGCTCTCGTTACCGTGCAGGCGGTTCTCTTCGCCTAGAGCACGGTCAACATCGCGGCCACCAGCGGGTGGCGCACGATGTCTTTGTCCTCCAACCTGATCACGGCGATATCGTCGAGCGTGCTTAAGCGTTCGGCGATTTGGCCGAGCCCGCTGATGCCGGGCAGCAAGTCGGTTTGATCCGGGTCGCCCGTCATCACCATCGTGGATTGCCAGCCCAACCGCGTGAGCAGCATCTTCAACTGGCCGTAGGTGCAGTTCTGCGCCTCGTCGATGACGATAAAGGCGTTGTTCAACGTGCGGCCGCGCATGTAGGCGACGGGCGCGATTTCGATCACCCCTTCGGCGAGATAGGCCTTCAACCGCTTGTTGCCGAGCCTTTCGGTCAAGCAGTCATAGAGCGGGCGCAGATACGGGGCCAGCTTGTCTTCAAGAGCGCCGGGCAGAAACCCTAAGCTTTCGCCCGCCTCCACTGCGGGTCGCGAGAGGACGATGCGCGAGCACCTGCCGTCTTCCAACGCCTCGACTGCTTTGGCGATGGCGAGGTAGGTCTTGCCGGTACCCGCGGGGCCCGCCGCGACGACCAGGTTGCGCTTGTCGATCGCTTCGAGCAGGCGACGCTGGTTGTCGGAGCACGGCTTGACGTGGCGGACATAGGCGCGTTCGCCGTCCTGCTCGCGCGGGCGGTCGCGGTCGAGTGGCGACCAATTTTCGCGTTTCGGAAACAGCGCGCGGACTTTCCCTTGATCGTGGTGGTCTTCGCGCATACGGCGGCGGGCGGCACGTTTACCCATGAGGCTTAACTCCCCTCAAACGCGGACGCGCGCATGGAGAGGCTCCCCACGCGGGCGTCCAATACAAAACTGTCACGAGATTTTCGCGGCGTCGGGAGTGAGAGGCTGCGCGCGGCTCTGAGGCGCGACGCCTGTAACGGTCCAAAAACAATCCCAAAACGGGCACTGGACGCAAGGTGACTCCCGAACGAATCACACGGCTATAAGTCAGCGTAGCGAGTTTCTACGCGACCTTGGGTAAACGAAAGATGACGGCTTCGCGGGTGTGGCCGGAAAGACTCAAACGCGCCTACCAGCCGAGGCGCGTGGCGCGGAACAGAGCGGGCGCGATCGCGGTGACGTAGAGCGCAATGATGCCCATCTGGAACGGTTGGGCCATCGGTCCGCCGAAGCCTGCGGCTGCGGCCACGTCGCCGGTTACTTTCAGAGCCACAAAGAGCACCGCCAGTCCCGCGACCGTCGCGATGGCGGCGACGGCCCAGTTGCCGTGGCGCTGGTAGTTGATCCAGCGCTGCTCGATCAGGCGCCCCGCCCACCAGAAAAAGAGGAATGCGGTCAGTGCGATCATCGAAGCCGGCAGTACGCTGCCGTGCGGCCAGAGCACGTAGGCGACCGGCGCGATCAATGCCAAGCCGAATAGTTGGGCCACTGCGGGCGCCTCGCTGATCGCGCGCTCCGCACTCAGGCCTTTGAAGATAAACAGACAAGCAACGCCGAGCGCCGCGCCGCCCAGCACGTCTTCCACATCGTGCACGCCCAGATAGATGCGCGAGAAGCAGACACCGCCTGCGACGATTGCCGCAGCTATCCAGGCCCACGTGCGTTTAATTTCCATCGCGAGGTAGAACCACATTGCGACTGCGATCTGCGCGTGGCCGGAAGGGAAACCGAACGACTCGCCCACACGTCCGTCGAGCGCGAGGGCGACAGGCGGGCGCGGGTCCATGAACAGCTCCTTCAGGAACGTGTTCATGAGGCCGACGAAGCCGATGAGAAGCGCGAGACGCGTGAACATCGCCTTGTCCCAGAGCCAGTAACCCAGCGGCAGCAGCACGAGGAAGAAAGGCGTGTAACCCGCGTACGTGAACGCGTTGAAGATCAGCGTGCCTAACTCCGAACGGAGCGGCAGCACCCAAGAGATGTCGTGGAGAAAGGTGTCCATGGTCTTGGGCCTAGCGCATGGTTTTGGAGGCCGCTAGCTGCGGGCGGTACGTTCGGCCGGTAGTGTGGCGCGGGTGGCACAAGCGGGGCTGGATGATCCGGGCGGGCATCGCGCACGTAACCACTAAATGTTGGCATTCCACCTCGAGGCTTTGTCCGATGCGGCGTTTGTTGGCCGTTTTTATTACCGGCGCGGTGCTCGCCGCTTGTGCGTCCATGCCCGAGCCTCCTGAGCCGCCGGCTGGCAAGTTGGTGATCGAGCGGTCGCTCGTCGGGCGGTCGCTCGCCGATGGCGTGTTCGTCAATAGCTTGACCGGCGGGGAGACGAAGTTCTCGGTCGTCATCGACGGCACGTGGGAAGGCCAGGTGCTCACGCTTGTCGAGGACTTCACCTATGAGAGCGGCGTCAAGGAGCGCAAGACCTGGCGCTTCGCGAAGACCGCGCCCGGCGTTTACTCGGGCACGCGCGAGGACGTCATTGGCACAGCCGACGTGCGCGAGGACGGCAACGGTGTGCGGCTCGACTATTGGGTCACGCTCGACACCGCCTTGGGCGGCATCGATGTGCGGTTTCAGGACCTGCTCACGCTCAACGGCGATGGGTCCGTCTTGAACCTCGCCGTCGTTTCGAAGTTCGGGCTGCGTATAGGGCGCGTGAGTCTCACCATGCGGCCGCAGCCGCGTTGACGCGCGTTACCATTTCACACCCTCGAACTCATTGAACTGCATCTGGCTGCCGTCGGCTCCCGTCAGCACGCCTGCGTGCACGCCGCCGAAGTCGTAGGTCGCGCCCGAGCCGTGCAGCACGTAGGTCTCGCCGGTGTCGAGCTGCAGCAGCCAATCGCCTGACGCCAGCGGCGGTTTGGAGCCGGAGGCGATCGCTTCCATCCAACCAGCGCGGGCCGACGCCGTGTCGATCTGGATGAAATCGATGCCGGCGCCGCCGTACGACGTGTCGCTGCCCGCGTTTAGTCCGAAGCGGATGTGGTCGTTGCCGTCGCCGCCCGACATTACGTTCGCGCCCGAGCTGCCGTAGAGCGTGTCGGCGAAGGACGAGCCGGTGACGTTCTCGAACCCTGAGATCGTGTCGCCCGATGCGTGGCCGCCGGTCGCCGTATTTGCGCCGAGGTTGACGGTCACGCCCGCAGACGAGCCTTCATAAGAGAGCGTGTCGATGCCGGTGTCGCCCGCGAGCGTGTCGTTGCCTGTACCGCCGACGATCGTGTCGTTGCCGTTACCGCCGGAGAGCCTGTCGTTGCCCGCACCGCCATAAATCGTGTCGTTGCCTACGCTGCCGGTAATCGTGTCGTTGCCGTTGCCGCCATCGATTTTCACGATGCCGGTCAGCGTGGTCGTCGAGAAATTCAGCGTGTCGTTCGTCGTGTCGCCTTGGATCGACACGTTGGCGAAACCGTTGCTGCTGATTTCTTCGATGCCGCTCGCCGTCCCGAAGCCGGAGCGAATGCCGATCGCCGTGTTTGCGCCCATCGCGACGATGCGGTCAGTGCCGGACGTGCCGTTGTCTTGGTAGGTGTCGAAGCCGTCGCCGGTGGTGTAGCGATAGGTGTCGCTGCCCGCGCCGCCGTTCATCGTGTCTATACCCGCGCCACCGACCAGGACGTCGTCGCCGCCGTTGCCGTTCAGCGTGTCGTTGCCGGCCAAGCCGCTAATCAGGTCCATGTTGGCGGTGCCGTTCAACGTGTCGTTGCCGGTGGTGCCGTTGATGGCTTCTAGGGCGTCGTTTACGGCGATGATCAGGCTCTTCGTAACGCTGAGCCCGCCCGCATCGGTCGCGGTCACGTTCAGCGTAATGGAGGGCGTCGTCTCGTAGTCGAGCGACACGCCGGTTTTCAGCTTCAATTGACCGCTCACCACCTCGAAGCGCGTGTCGGAGACGGTGTAGGTGTGCGTGCTCGCCGCATCGGGGTCGGCAGTTGTGAGTGTGCCGACAACCGCGCCTGCCGCATTTTCGGACACGCTTGCGTTCGAGAGCGTGACATCGGTCGGGGCCTCGTTCACGTTTGTGACGTTGATCGTGAAGCTCTCGTTGTAAGACAAGCCTCCGGCGTCGGTCGTGGTGACGCTGAGCGTAACGCTCGGCGTTGCTTCGTAGTTGAGCGAGACGCCGGCTTTCAACTTTAGTTGTCCGCTCACCACTTCGAAGCGGCTATCGGAGACGGTGTAGGTGTGGCTGCTGCCCGCGTCCGGATCGACGGTCGACAGGTTGCCGACGACGGCGCCAGCAGCGTTCTCCGCGACGCTCGAATTCGACAGCGCGATATCCGTCGGGTTCTCGTTAACGTTCGTGATGGAAATCGTGAAATTCTCGCTGTAGGACAGGCCGCCCGCGTCGGTCGTGGTGACGCTGAGCGTGACGCTGGGCGTAGCCTCGTAGTTCAGCGACACACCGGTCTTTAGTTTCAGTTGGCCGCCCACAACCTCGAAGCGGCTGTCGGAGACCGTGTAGGTGTGCGTGTTCCCGGCGTCCGGATCTACGGTCGACAGGTTGCCAATGACGGCGCCCGCCGCGTTCTCGGCCACGCTCGAGTTGGAGAGCGCGATGTCTGTTGGGTTTTCGTTCACATTCGTGACGGCGATCGTGAAGTTCTCGCTGTAGGACAGGCCGCCGCCGTCCGTCGTGGTGACGCTCAGCGTCACGCTGGGCGTCGCCTCATAATTCAGCGACACGCCGGCTTTCAGCTTGAGTTGGCCGCCGACCACTTCAAAGCGGCTGTCAGATACGGTGTAGGTGTGCGTGTTGCCTGCGTCCGGATCGACAGTGGACAAGTTGCCGATGACGGCGCCCGCGGCGTTCTCGGCGACGCTTGTATTCGATAGCGCGATGTCGGTTGGGATTTCGTTGACGTTCGTGACGCCGATCGTAAAGCTCTCGCTGTAGGTGAGTCCGCCCGTGTCGGTCGTGGTGACGCTGAGCGTTATGCTGGGCGTTGCCTCATAGTTCAATGAGACGCCAGTCTTCAGCTTCAGATCGCCGCCGACCACTTCGAAACGGCTGTCCGAGACGGTATAGGTGTGCGTGTTGCCGGCGTCGGGATCGACGGTCGCGAGTTTGCCAATGACGGCGCCCGAGGCATATTCCGCGACGCTTGAGTTTGAGAGTGTAATGTCGATCGGGTTCTCGTTGACGTTCGTGACCGCGATCGTGAAGTCTTCGCTGTAGGACAGACCTCCGGCGTCCGTTGTGGTGACGCTGAGCGACACGCTTGGCGTCTTTTCGTAGTCGAGCGCGACGCCCGCCTTCAGCTTTAGCTGTCCGCCGACGACTTCGAAGCGGCTGTCGGAGACGGTATAGGTGTGCGTATTGCCTGCGTCTGGATCGACGGTCGCGAGTTTGCCGATCACGGCACCGGACGCGTTCTCCGAAACGCTCGTATTCGAGAGCGTGATATCAGTTGGCCGCTCGTTGACGTTTTTGACGGTGATCGAGAAGTTTTCGCTATAGCTGAGGCCGCCAGCGTCCGTCGTTGTGACTTGCACACTGACGCTGGGTGTGGACTCGTGGTCGAGCGATACGCCTTCGCGTAGCTTCAGTTGCCCTTCCACCACCTCGAAGCGCTTGTCCGAGACGGTGTAGCTGTGCTTGTCGCCGGCATCGGGATCCGTGGTTGCGAGCTTCCCGATCACCGCGCCCGCTGCGTTCTCGGCGACGGCAGCGTTCGACAGTTCGATATCGACGGGACGTTCGTTCACGTTCTCAACCGTGATCGAGAATTTCTCGTCGTAGGAAAGGCCTTCGGCGTCGGTCGTGGTGACGACGATCGTGACGTTGGGTTCGGATTCGCGGTCGAGCATCTCGCCGTCGCGAAGCTTGAGTTGTCCGTCGACGACTTCAAAGCGCTTGTCGGAGACGGTGTAGCTGTGCTTGTCGTCCGCGTCCGGGTCGACGGTTGCGATCTTGCCGATCACGGCGCCGGGTTCGTTTTCGAGCACGGATGCGTTCGAGAGCTCGATGCCTGTCGGGCCTTCGTTGACGTTATCGACGGTGATCGAGAATTTCTCGTCGTAGGACAGGCCTCCGGCGTCGGTCGTCGTGACGACGACGGTGACCGAGGGTTCAGCCTCATGGTCCAGTGCAACGACGTCCTTCAGTTTCAGCTGCCCGTCCACGACCTCGAAGCGCTCGTCGGACACGCTGTATTTGTGGCTGTCGCCGGCGTCGGGATCGACGGTCGAGAGCGTACCGATCACCGCACCGGCGGCGTTCTCGGCCACTGTCGCGTTCGACAACTCGATGTCCGACGGCCCTTCGTTCACGTTCTCGACGGTGATCGCGAAGGTCTCGCTGTAGGATAAGCCTCCGGCGTCGGTCGTCGTGACTTCGACTTTGATACCGGGTTCGGCCTCGTGATCGAGCGCGACGCCGTCTTTGAGCTTGAGTTGCCCATCGACGACTTCGAAGCGGTCGTCGGAGACGGTGTATTTGTGATTGTCGCCCGCATCCGGATCGACGGTCGAAAGCGTGCCGATCAACGCACCGGCGGCGTTCTCGGCCACCGTCGCGTTCGACAACTCGATATCCGACGGTCCTTCGTTCACGTTCTCGACGGTGATCGAGAAGGTCTCGCTGAAGGACAAGCCGCCGGCGTCGGTCGTCGTGACTTCGACTGACACATTCGGTTCGGATTCGTGATCGAGTGTAACGCCGTCTTTGAGCTTCAGTTGCCCGTCGACGACCTCAAAGCGGTCGTCCGAGACGCTGTATTTGTGGCTGTCGCCTGCATCCGGATCGACGGTGGAGAGCGTGCCGATCACCGCACCGGCGGCGTTCTCAGCCACCGTCGCGTTGGACAACGCGATGTCCGACGGCCCTTCGTTTACGTTCTCGACGGTGACCTTGAAGGTCTCGCTGTAGGACAAGCCGCCGGCGTCGGTCGTTGTGACTTCGACTGACACATTCGGTTCAAATTCGTGATCGAGCGTAATGCCGTCTTTGAGCTTCAACTGCCCATCGACGACTTCGAAACGGTCGTCCGAGACGCTGTATTTGTGGCTGTCGCCTGCATCCGGATCGACGGTCGAGAGCGTGCCGATCACCGCACCGGCGGCGTTCTCGGCCACCGTCGCGTTCGACAACTCGATATCCGACGGCCCCTCGTTCACGTTTTCAACGGTGATCGTGAAAGTCTCGCTGTAGGACAAACCTCCGGCGTCGGTCGTCGTGACCTGGACAGCGATGTTCGGCTCGCCTTCGTGATCGAGTGCGACCCCGTCTTTGAGCTTCAGCTGCCCGTCAACAACTTCGAAGCGGTCGTCGGACACCGAATATATGTGGCTGTCGCCAGCGTCCGGATCGATGGTTGTGAGCGCACCGATGACGGCACCGGCGGCGTTCTCCGCTACCGTCGCGTTCGAGAGTCCGATGTCCGACGGCCCTTCGTTCACGTTCGTGACGTTGATCGTGAAATCTTCGCTATAGGACAGACCTCCCGCATCGGTCGTTGTCACCTGGACGGTCACGTTCGGTTCGGCTTCGTGGTCGAGCGCGACGCCGTCCTTGAGTTTCAGCTGTCCATCGACGACCTCGAAGCGGTTGTCCGACACTGAGTAGGTGTGGCTGTCGCCAGCATCCGGGTCTGCGGTCGTAAGTGTGCCGACGATGGCACCGGCCGCATTTTCCGGGATGCTTGCATTTGAGAGCGAAATGTCTGCCGGACCCTCGTTGACGTTCTCGACGGTGATCGCGAAGGTTTCGCTATAGGATAAACCGCCGGCGTCTGTCGTCGTGACCTCGATCGAGAGGTTAGGTTCGGATTCGTGATCGAGCGAGATGCCGTCTTTCAGCTTCAGCTGGCCGCCGACGACTTCGAAGCGAGCGTCGGATACGGCGTACTGATGTGTGTCTGCGGCGTCCGGATCGACGGTCGAAAGGGTGCCGATGACGGCGCTGGCCGCGTTCTCGGCGACTGTCGCGTTCGATAGCTCGATGTCCGATGGACCCTCGTTCACGTTTTCGACTGTGATCGTGAAGCTTTCGGTATAGGACAAGCCACCCGCATCCGTGGTTGTGACTTGGACCGTGAGGTTAGGTTCGGCTTCGTGATCGAGCGCCACGCCGTCCTTGAGTTTCAGCTGTCCGTCGACCACCTCGAAGCGGTTGTCCGACAGCGTGTAGGTGTGGCTATCGGCGGCGTCAGGGTCGACCGTCGAGAGCGTGCCAATGACGGCACCAGCCGCGTTTTCTGCCACGGTCGTGTTTGAGAGCGCGATGTCGGCCGGGCCTTCGTTCACGTTCGTGACGGCGATCGTGAAGTCTTCGCTGTAGGACAAGCCGCCCGCATCGGTCGTCGTCACTTGGACAGTGACGTTCGGCTCGGCTTCGTGGTTCAGCGAGACGCCGTCTTTGAGCTTCAACTGCCCGTTGACGACCTCGAAGCGGTCGTCCGATACGGTGTATTGATGCGTATCTGCCGCGTCCAGATCGACGGTCGAAAGCGTGCCGATAACGGCGCCAGCCGCGTTCTCAGCCACACTCGTGTTCGAAAGTGCGATGTCAGCCGGGCCTTCATTGACGTTGGTCACGACGATCGTGAAATCTTCGCTGTACGAAAAGCCGCCAGCATCTGTCGTTGTGACTTGGATGGTGACGTTCGGCTCTGCTTCGTGGTTGAGCGCGATGCCGTCCTTTAGCTTCAGCTGCCCGTAGACGACTTCGAAGCGGTTGTCGGATGTGCTGTAGGTGTGGCTGTTGCCCGCGTCCGGATCGGCGGTCGTCAGGGTGCCGATCACGGCGCCTTCTGCGTTCTCAGCCACCGCTGTATTCGACAGCGTGATGTCCGTTGGGCGTTCGTTCAGGTCTTGGACCTTGATCGTGAAGCTTTCGGCCGTCGAGAGGCCGCCGGCGTCGGTCGATGTAACTTGAACTGTGACGTTGGCCCCGGCTTCGTGGTCGAGCGCAACGCCGTCCTTCAGTTTCAGCTGGTTGCCGACGACCTCGAAGCGATCGTCGGACACGGTGTAAGTGTGGATGTCGCCGGCATCCGGATCGAGCGTCGATAGCGTGCCGACAACCGCGCCTGCGGCGTTCTCGGCGACGGTGACGTTCGAGAGCGCAATGTCCGCCGGTGTTTCGTTGACGTTCAGAACGCTGATGGTGAAGCTCTCGACGACGGCGTGACCTGCGCTGTCGGTGACGGTGATCGAAATCGTCAGCGACGGTTCGCCCTCGTGATCGAGGGCGATGCCGTCCTTCAATTTCAGTTGCCCATCGACGATCTCGAAACGGTCGTCGGAGACCTTGTAGTTGAACGTGTCGCCTGCGTCGGGATCGATCGCCTTTAGCGTGCCGATTACGGCGCCTGCGGCGTTCTCGGCAACCGTCATGTTCGACAATTCAATATCGGTCGGCGCTTCGTTCTCGTCTTCTTTGTAAGCGACCTGTTGGACAAGGACTTCGATTTCACCGGTCGCGACCGGCGGCGTAGCCTGTTGCTTCGTCTCCGAAGAGGAGAGGCTCTCGCCTTGGACGATGTGGCTGCTTCCGGCCGGCGTTACGAACGCCGGGGCAGGGGCGTTCATCTCTTGGGAAGCATCGAGGGGCGTCTGCGCGGCAGGCGATGAGGTCTGGGCGTTCTGCTCATCTGCAACGCCGATCTCTTCGCCGTTGTGCGGCGTGGCATTGGGTTGGGGTTGCCCTTCCGCCGGTGGCGCTGCTTGCGTTTCCCTCACTTGCAGCGCGCCGAAGTGGGCGTTCTGCAGATGTAGTCGGGCATCGCCGTTCGACGGCGATGCGGTTGCGCTGGAGATGCCGCCGGCCGGCGTATCGAGGCGATTTTGTTCCGCCTGCTCGACCGTAAGGTCTTCCGGCCCTTCCGATGACGCGGATGGGTTTTTGGCTTTGTCGAGGGAAGTCATGGACGGCACACCCCTATCGTATTCTTATGTGAGTGAGCCGACGCCCATCATCGTCATGAGGCGTGTTGGAACCTCTAAACGTTGCAGCAAATGATCCTTGATTTGATTTTTACGTTACCGATCTCGATACGAAATGGGGTCAGGTTCGATTAAAATTGTAACGCCGGAGTTCGTGTTTCGTTTAGCGTTCCGTAAGTCCTGTGCCGTCAAATGAAGCGGAGCTAAGGGGTGGAGCTGCGCGCTTCATGCGGGACGATGAATTCTGACGATAGCACGAAGACGCTGCACCGGATTTGGATGCGGCGCGATGTGATGGCGGCTTCTCTTGCGATCAATGTTTTGGGGCTCGCGCTGCCGATCGCTATTCTGCAAACGTACGATCGCGTTATCCGGCATCACGCGTTCAGCACGTTGATCGTATTGACATTGGCGGTGGTTGCTTCGTTCGCGCTGGAGTTTGCGTTGCGTGTTTTGCGCGCGCGCATCATGTCGGCGGAAGGCGCGCGGTACGATCATCGCGAAAGCCGCCGTGCGCTGTCGCGGCTGCTCGCGACTGATGTCGAGAGTTTTCGCAAGTCGACGCCCGGTGCGCATGCGGAGCGTTTCAACGCTATCCAAGCCGTGCGGACGTTCTACTGCCAGGCCGGCGCGTTGATGGCCGATTTGCCGTTCGTGTTCGTGTTCGTCGTCATCATAGGCTTGATTGCGGGTTGGATGGCGCTGGTGCCTTTGGTTCTCTTTGGCGCTTTCGTCGCTTTGGGCGTGACCATTGGGCGGCAGTTGACGGTCGAGTCCGGGCGGCGCGAGCAGAGCGACGTCAAGCGCCACAATTTTTTGGTTGAAAGCATCGGCGGCATCGGGACGGTGAAGGCGCTTGGCCTCGAAGCATCGATGCAGCGCCGGCATGAGCGCTTGCAGGAAGATTCGGCGGATGCGTTCGGCGCGATTACGCGCATGAATCTGCAGGCACAGTCGGTTGCAAGTGAGCTTGCACAAGTGGCTGCGGTGATTACCGTGACTGTCGGTGCGATTGCGGTTGTCAATGGCGGGCTCACGATTGGCGGGCTTGCGGCGACGACGCTTTTGACGGGGCGGTTTCTGCAGCCAGTTCTGAAGGGGCTTGGGCTTTGGGCACGCTATCCGTTTATCCGGGTGGCCGAGGCGAAGCTGAAGGGTTTAAGCGCGCTTCAGCCGCAGTTCGCAGGCGATCGTCCGTTGCCGGCCGCGGCCGCGACACTGACGCTCGATGATGTGTCTTTCCGGTACGAGGGCGCGAAGCGCAACGCGGTCGACCGCGTGACGCTTGAGGTTCCGCCGGGCGCTTACATCGGCATCGCGGGTCCGATTTCGTCGGGCCGCAGCACGTTGCTGCAACTGTTGACCGGGCTTTTGACGCCGTCTGAGGGCAGCATTCGCTATGACGGCGTCCCGTTGCGGCTTTATGCGCCGCGGGATTTGCGGCGGCAGGTTGCGCTGATGCCGACGTCGCCCACGATCTATGCGGGTACATTGCTCGAGAACCTCACCTTGTTCGAAGACGGGCAAGTGAAGCGGCGGGCGTTGGCGCTGTGCCGCATCTTGGGTCTTGAAGAATATGTCGCGCGGTTGAGCCGCGGTTTGGATACGCCGCTTTCGGGCGGGGCGGACATGCCGCTCGGTATCGCGCAGCGCATCTCGATCGCGCGGGTTCTGGCGCACGATCCGCGCATCGTTCTATTCGATACGGCGAATGCGGCGTTGGACCACGAAGCCGACAAGTTGCTGCTGTCGTTCTTCGAACACCACAAGGGCAAGCGCGCGGCGGTGTTTGTGACGGACCGGCCTTCGTATTTGCGGCTTTGCGACACGGTGTACGACATGGCGGATGGGCGCTTGACGCTGCGGCGCAACGCGCCCGCCAGAGCGGTTGGAGGTGCAGCATGAACGCGCACGCTTTTGTTGCACGGTGGGTTCCGCCGTCGTTGGTTGCGCGCGCGCATGATGCGGCAGATTTTTTGGAAGCGTACTGGCACACGCTGGTGACGTTCGATCCGGCGGCGGTTACGCCGTCGGCTTCGCGCCGGATGCGTACCATTGCGACGGCGCAGTTGTTGGCGCCGTTCTTGAAGGCGCTTTCGTTCCGCGGTGGCGATGCCAGTATCGCGGAGGCGGCGCCGCATTTTCAGGACGCGATGGACATCGCCGATCTGCGCACGGCGCTCGTCAATCTGGGCTACACGACCGACGCGCGGCGTATGCGCATTCTCGACATCGACGCGCGGTTGATGCCGTGCCTTCATGAGGATCCGCAAACCGGCGCCGTGATCATGGTGGTCGGCACGGTTGACGGCATCACGTTCGGGCATGCGAACGGTCACTATCGCGTACTCAACGACGGCGAACTTGCGCGCGAGGGCATGGCGTATTTCGCGACACCCGTGGCGGCGCCTACGGCGCGTGCGGGCTCGTGGTCGGCCAGCCTGATGCGGCGGTTCAAACCGTTCATCGTGCGCTTGCTTGCGATCTCGGCGGTGTCGAACGTTCTTTCGATCGCGATCCCCCTGTTTGTGATGGCGGTCTATGACCGCGTGATTGCGCAACACGCGCTCGACGTGTTGCCGATGTTGCTTGTGGGCATCGGCATCGCGGTCGCGGGCGACCTTTATCTGCAGTGGCTGCGGGCGCAGCTTTTGGGCACGATGGCGGCCAGGATCGATTATCTGATCGGGACCGTGACGTTTGCGAAGTTGCTGCGGTTGCCATTGAGCTACACCGATGGGCCGCCGATTGCGGCGCAGATTGGGCGGTTGCGCGAGTTCCAGGCGCTGCGGGACCTGTTTGCGGGCCCGGCGGCGAGCGCGATCGTCGACTTTCCGTTTACGCTGATCGCGCTTGGTGTGATCGCGCTGTTGGCCGGGTGGCTGGTCGTTGTTCCGATCGTCGCCTGCTTCGTGTTTGCAGTTGCGGGCTTTTTGAGCGCG
>JBJXEH010000025.1:0-7673 GCA_046153995.1 Micropepsaceae bacterium | reverse complement strand
GCGCCATCGCCCATGAAGCGGCGGGCTCTGCGATCGACGATGCCGTCGAGGTCGATCTTCAAGCTGCCGTGCACTTGGCTGCGAAAGCCCATGCGCTCCTGGTCATCGGCTTTGACGATGCCGGATTTTGCCTCACGCAGGGAGGCGACAACCTCTTGCGCGTTGTTGCCGATCGAACAGACGACACCAAGGCCTGTGACGACGACGCGTCTCATGGACGATCCTTCCATCTAAAGTGTCGCGAGCGCGTGCCGCCCGCGCGTTCAAGCCGCGGCTGGCGCGTCCGGTGCCAGCAGGACCCGCAAATCCTTGGCTTCGTAGGCGAGCCTGCCGTCGATCTTCATCACGCCGTCCGCCACGCCCAGCACCAGCTTGCGCGTGATGACGCGTTTCAAGTCGATGACATAGGTGACCAGGCGCGCGTCGGGCAGCACCATGTCCGAGAATTTGACTTCACCCACGCCGGCGGCGCGTCCGCGGCCTTTGCCGCCCATCCAGCCTAAGAAGAAGCCCACCATCTGCCACATCGCATCGAGGCCAAGGCAGCCGGGCATTATCGGGTCGGATTCAAAGTGGCATTTGAAGAACCAATGGTCGGGCTTGATGTCGAGTTCGGCGACGATCTGGCCCTTGTCGTAGGCGCCACCCTTGTCTGCGATGTGGGTGATGCGGTCGAACATCAGCATCGGGGGCAGCGGCAATCGCGCGTTGCCGGGGCCGAACAGACGGCCGTGTGCGCACTCCAGCAGCGCTTGAAAATCGAACGAACCCAGGTGTTTGACGGCACTCGTGAGCGGCTCCGAAACTGCGGCGGCTCCCGGCTGGGGACTTGACATCGAGGGTTAACGCTCCGAGTTCCCTTGCGCGCAGTTTTGAGCTATTCAAAACAGCGCAACGGGGTGAGATATGTTTCACCTTTGACATTATGCGGTGAGGGAGGGGGTTTCAACCTCCCGTGGTTCTAGGGCTGGTGATGCGTTCCGGTGGATCGAAGGCAGTAGCGGACTTGGTGCAGCGCCTGCGCACCGCGGGACTGCGTCCGACGCGCCAGCGCGTTGCGCTGGGCCGGTTGCTATTCGCGGGCCCTGACCGCCATGTCACCGCGGAATCCTTACATCTGGAAGCTGCAAAGTCGGGTGCGCAACTCTCCTTGGCGACTGTCTACAACACGCTGCACCAGTTCACGGCGTCGGGCTTGCTGCGGCAGGTCGTGGTCGATGGCGCGAAGACCTACTTCGACACGAACACCGGCGATCACCACCATTTCTATGCTGAGGACTGCGCGACGCTGATCGACATCCCGGGCGACGCGGTCGTCATCGACGGGTTGCCGAAGGCGCCGGCGGGGATGGAGATCGAGCGCGTCGAAGTTGTGGTGCGGCTCAAGCCTCGCGCATAGCGAACGCGCCACCTCTCGCGCGAACTAAAATTCTCCAGATTAGAATTATTCCAATATATTGACTCATGGCGTTCGACCGCTATGTTCCCGACCATCATTCCTCGCAGGGAGGCGAACATGTCTGCCGAATCCAAATGCCCCGTGAATCATTCAAGCGGCCGGTCGAACCGCGACTGGTGGCCCAATCAGCTGAACATCAGCGTGCTGCACCAGAACACGCCTGATACAAACCCGATGGGTCCGCATTTCGACTACGCGAAAGAATTCGATAGTCTCGACCTCGATGCGGTCGTTAAAGACCTGAACGCGCTGATGACCGACAGCCAGTCGTGGTGGCCCGCCGACTACGGCACGTATGCGCCGTTCTTCATCCGCATGACGTGGCACGCTGCAGGTACATACCGTGTGCATGACGGACGCGGCGGCGGCGGCACGGGGCAGCAGCGGTTCGCGCCGCTGAACTCGTGGCCCGACAACGGAAATTTGGATAAGGCGCGCCGTCTGCTTTGGCCGATCAAGATGAAGTACGGCGCCAAGATTTCTTGGGCCGATCTCATGATCTTGGCCGGTAACGTCGCTTACGAGTCGATGGGCTTTAAGACCTTCGGCTTCGGCGGTGGACGGGCGGACGTTTGGGAACCGGAGAGCCACGTCAATTGGGGCAACGAAGACACGTGGCTTGGCGATAAGCGTTATAGCGGCGATCGCGAGTTGGCGGGGAACCTCGGCGCGGTGCAGATGGGTCTGATCTACGTCAACCCGCAAGGACCGAACGGAAAGCCCGATCCGATTGCGGCGGCGCGCGACATTCGCGAGACGTTCGGGCGTATGGCGATGAACGATGAGGAAACTGTTGCGTTGATCGCCGGCGGTCACACGACCGGAAAGGCGCACGGCGCGGCGCCCGAAAGCCATGTTGGGCGCGAGCCGGAAGGCGCGGACATCGAGCATCAAGGCTTCGGCTGGGCGAACGCGTACGAAAGCGGCATGGCCGGTCACACGATCACCAGCGGCCTTGAAGGCGCGTGGACGCCGACGCCGAACAAGTGGAATGCGACGGCCTATTTCGACACGCTGTTCGGCAACGAATGGGAACTGACGAAGAGCCCCGCCGGTGCGCAGCAGTGGCGGCCGAAGAACGGCACGGCCAATGTGCCGGATGCGCACGATCCGAGCAAGAAGCACCTGCCGATGATGGCGACGACCGACCTGTCGCTGCGCATGGATCCCGCTTACGAGAAAATTTCGCGCCGCTTCCATAAGAACCCGAAAGAGTTCGAAGACGTGTTCGCGCGAGCTTGGTTCAAGTTGCTTCACCGCGACATGGGCCCGATTTCGCAATATCGCGGCAAGCTGGTGCCGAAAGAGGCTCTGATCTGGCAGGACCCGATCCCGGCGGTGAACCATCCGCTGATCAACGATGCGGACGTTGCCGATTTGAAGGCGAAGGTTTTGGCGTCGGGATTGACGGTGTCGCAGCTTGCGTCCGCGGCGTGGGCGTCGGCGTCGACATTCCGCAGCTCCGACAAGCGCGGCGGTGCGAACGGTGCGCGCATTCGCTTAGCGCCGCAGAAGGACTGGCCGGTGAACAACCCGCCGGAGCTTGCGAAGGTCATTGCGAAGCTTGAGGAGATCCAAAAGGCGTTCAACGCGTCGGCCTCGGGGGGCAAGAAGGTGTCGCTTGCCGATCTCATCGTTCTGGCTGGTGGCGCTGCCGTCGAGAAGGCGGCGAAGGCCGGTGGCGTTGACGTGAAGGTGCCATTTACGCCGGGCCGCATGGACGCGAGCGCGGAGCAGACGGAAGCCGACTCGTTCGCCTATCTCGAACCGCGCGCCGATGCCTTCCGCAACTATCTGACGCGGCGCAATCCGATGTCGGAGGAAGAGGCGCTGGTCGATCGCGCGCAACTCCTCAGCCTGTCGGCGCCGGAGATGACGGTGCTCGTCGGCGGCTTGCGGGCGCTTAAGGTGGGGACGCCGAAACACGGTGTTCTGACGGCGCGGCCGGAGACGCTGTCGAACGACTTCTTCGTCAATCTGCTCGACATGGGCGTGAAGTGGAAAGGCATCGAAGGGACCGAAGGCGTGTTCGAAGGGCGCGACCGCAAGACCAATGCCGTGAAGTGGACCGCGACCCGCTCCGACCTCGTGTTCGGCTCGCACAGCCAGCTGCGCGCGCTCGCCGAAGTCTACGGCGCAAACGACGCGAAGGAGAAGTTCGTGAAGGACTTCGTGGCGGCCTGGAACAAGGTCATGGAACTCGACCGGTTCGATCTGAAGGCGAAGCGGGCGAAGGTGGCGTAAGACTCGAATAGAGTCTGTAACCGGGGCAGCGTTTCGAGCCAAACGCTGCCCTCTTTATTTGAGCAGAAGTGCGGAAGCGACCGCTGCTGCGGCTCAACCGTGGATACGAATGCGGTTTTCTTCGACGATCCAGAGCTTCGCGGTGAGTGCCTCGCTCGGCAGCATCGCCAGTACGCAGCGGATGGCATCTACGGCGGGTGGGTGAGCCTGGCTGTTCAACCGAAGAACCGCGATCCCGCAGAAATTGCCCGGCGGATACGTGACGATGTTCGCGAAATCGAGATCGAAAGAGATCAGAGCACGGCTCTCGCGATTGCACACGTCGAGCACATGTTCATCCGGCTGTCCGCCAAGCGCTTGCTCCACTACGGAGTGAGCCTCATGCCCGCCTGCGGCGAATATCGTCGACAATGATGGCGAGAGGTTTTCGTCGAGCTTGAACTTCACGCAGCGCTCGTGGATACGACTCGCTCGCGCGCGAGTTCGGCAGCGTACGAGATAGCAGCGGTGACGTCTTCCGGCTGCAGGGTCGGATAGAGCTTCACGATGTCGCCGGGCGGTAATCCTGCCGCAAGGTTGTCGAGCACCACGGAAACCATGATGCGGGTTCCCTTGATGCAAGCCTTACCGTGGCACACGGCCGGATCGATGCTGATGCGTGTTCGCCAGTCCATGATGCAGTATCGCCTCTGATTTCCGAAGGTCAAGTAAACCCTCTTCCAGGCGTGGCGTTTCCTATATGATCTAGGGCTATGGCCCTGTCCGACGAGCAGCTTGAGCGTTACGCGCGGCACATCATCCTTCGGGAGGTCGGTGGTGTGGGGCAGGCGCGGTTGCGTGAGGCGCGCGTGCTTGTTGTGGGTGCTGGCGGGTTAGGGTCGCCGGCTTTGCTTTATCTTTCGGCGGCGGGGGTTGGGACGATTGGGGTTGTCGATGACGATGAGGTTTCGTTGTCGAACCTGCAGCGGCAGATTGCGCATCGGACTGTCGATATCGGGCGATTGAAGGTCGAGAGTGCGTCGGAGTCGGCGCGGGCGATCAATCCGGATACTCATGTGAACCGGCATGCGACGCGGCTCGACGCACACAACGCGATGGAGCTCGTGAAGAATTACGAGATCGTGCTCGACGGTTCGGACAATTTTGCGACGCGGTTTCTGGTGAACGATGCGTGCTTCCTTGGCGAGCGCACATTGGTGTCGGCGGCGATCGGGCAATTCGACGGGCAGCTGGCGACGTTCAAGGCGCATGTCCGGCCCGCGGGCAAGCGCACCTACCCGTGCTACCGCTGTCTCTATCCGGAAGCGCCGCCGGCGGGGAGCGTGCCGTCGTGCACGGAGGCGGGGATTTTGGGGGCGCTTGCCGGTGTGATGGGGACGTTGCAGGCGCTTGAGGCGCTCAAGGAAATTCTCGGTATCGGCGACACGATGGCGGGGCGGCTTACGCTCTATGACGGGCTGGGTGCCACGTTCCGGACGGTCAAGGTGAAGCCCGATCCGGCTTGTGCGCTTTGTGGACCGGACGCGACTCTGCGTGATCTGTCGCACCATTCTGCGACGGCGGATGTCTGTACCCCCTAGCGCGAGCGGGTGACCGGGCGTATTTCTCGCGGCCCTTTTTTTAAGAACCGGTGGTGTCATGACTGCGCCCATGCATGGACGCAAGATGAGGCCTCGCTTTGCGGAGCGATTGCTTACGCACGAAAGCGAGAGCGAGCCTTTGCCCGAGGTCGCGCGCGGAGAGCGTGTGCCGGGAACGCCGTTCGCGTTCTTGGGTTTTATCGTTTCGCGGCACTATCGGGGACGGCTTGCGGCGTTCGTGTTCTTGGCCGGCTTGTCGGCGGCCATCGATGCGATGATCCCTTATGTACTTCGCGGCATTATCGACACGCTGACGACGGCGGTGGCGAGCGGGCGCCAAGATTGGGCGGCGGTAACGGCCTATCTCGTGCTGTTCGCCGCGGTTTGGTACGTGCCCGCGGTGATCGTGCGCTTTGTCGAGGCGATCGACATTTACATGAGCCCGCGGATGCGGGCGCTCGCGCAGAAGTACCTGTTCGCTTATCTGATGGGTCACAGCCCGCGATACTTCCAGGAAAACTTCGCCGGCAAGCTTGGGCAGAAGGTGAAGCAGGCAGGGCAGGCGACGGTGTCGCTGCTCAGCATCGTTGCTTTCGACGGTGTGCGCATGGTCGTGCTTCTCGGCGTGGCCGGCGTTTTGCTGGCACTGCAGAGTGGTTACTACGCGTTGCTGCTGTTCACGTGGGTCGCGGTCTATCTCGGCGTTGTGACGTGGTTGGCGCGGCGGTGCGTCACCTTGTCGAAGGCGTTCTCGGACGAGGTTTCGACGTCGACCGGGCGCTTGATCGATGCGATCGCGAATGCCGATCTCGTGCGGGCGTTCGCGCGGGCGGCGTACGAGCGGCGGTTTTTGTCGGGTTTTCTGAGCGACGAAATGAACGCGTCGCAGTCGCTGCGCTGGTTCCTCGTCGTGATGCGCGTTTTCATGTCGACGGCGACGCTCGTTCTGTTGCTTGGGCTTATCGTTTTGGCGATGCGCGATACGCTCTCAGGCGCGATCACGGTCGGTACGTTCACGATGGTCTTCTTCCTTGGCACGATGATCTCCCGCTCCGTGCAGGAATTGTCGTTCCGGATGCTCGACTTTTTCGAGCAGCTGGGCACGCTTGCCGAGGCGCTTGAGCTTGTCACCCAGAGCCACGAGATCGTCGATAAGCCCGGTGCCTCGCCGCTTGCCGTGCGGGCGGGCGAAATCGCGTTTGAAGACATCTCTTTCTCACACTCCGATGGGCATCCGGTTTTCCAGGGGCTGAACTTGCGCATCAAGGCCGGGGAGAAGGTCGGCCTTGTCGGCAAGTCGGGCGCCGGAAAATCGACGCTGGTGAAGCTGCTTCGCCGCCAGTTCGAGCCGCAGGGCGGGCGTATCTTGATCGACGGGCAAAACGTCGCCGACGTGACGTGGGATTCCGTCAACGAGGCGATCGCCGAGGTGCAGCAGATGCCCGGCGTCTTCCACCGTCCCGTGCGCGACAACATCCGCTACTCGAAGCCGGACGCCGACGAGCGGTTAGTGGTCTCCGCTGCGAAGGACGCGCATGCGCACGACTTCATCTCAAACCGCGAGGCGGGTTACGACACGATCGTCGGCGAGCAGGGCATCAAGCTCTCCGGCGGCGAGAGACAGCGCGTTGCGATTGCGCGGGCGCTCGTCAAAGACGCGCGGATTTTGGTGCTCGACGAGGCCACGTCATCGCTCGATTCCGAGAGCGAGCATTTGATCCAAGAAGCGCTGTTCGAGCTGATGCGCGGGCGCACCGTGATCGCGATCGCGCACCGGCTTTCGACGATCGTGGGTATGGACCGGATCGTCTATCTCGAGAACGGGCGCATCATCGAGCAGGGGAGCCACGCGGAGTTGCTCGCGCGCGGCGGGCCTTATGCGCAGCTTTGGAACCGGCAGGTTGGCGGGTTTATCGACGCGGCTTGAGGTCTAGCCCCTCGCCTTTCTTTTGTTTCGCCTTGATTTCGGCGACGGCGGCTTCGATCGCGCGCTGGCGTTCGGGGCCGGTCGGGTGGGTGGCTGCGACCGATTTCGCTTTCATGATCTCGTTCAGGCGCCTCCAGAACGTGGGGGCCGCGTCGATGTCGTAGCCGGCGCGGGCCATAAAGGTGAGGCCGGCGCGGTCGGCGTCCTTTTCGAACTGGACGGAGAAGGGGCGGTTGATGGTGGCGGCGACCGCGGTGCCGATCGCGGATCTCGCGAACGCGTCGAGCAGCGTGCCCGGTGCGGGCTTTGCGGTCTTCACCAGTTCAAGATGGCGCAGGACGTTGTGTGCGAGTTCGTGACCTAAGACGAGGGCCACTTCGTCGTCGGCGTTCGTGAGTTCGAAGAGGCCCGATGTGATCGCCAGAACGGTGCCGTCGGCGGCGGCGTTGATGTCTGAGCTGCG
>JBJXEH010000024.1:0-14812 GCA_046153995.1 Micropepsaceae bacterium | reverse complement strand
GCCACCGTCCTCCGCCGCTATGTCCCCGGCCCCGGCACCGACATGCCGATCGCCATGGTGACACCGGCAGGCGGCAGCTCAAACACCCGCGCCTACTTCCACGTCAACCGCCAAGGCTCCACCATAGCCATGTCCGCCGACAACGGCACCATGGCGGAAGGCCCATATGTTTACGACGCGTTCGGCAACGGTGCTGCGGCGACAGGCGTTCCGTTCAAGTACACGGGCCGCAGAATCGATGCGGAAACTGGGTTCTACTACTACCGGGCCAGGTACTACTCGCCACCGCTCGGCAGGTTCTTCCAAACCGATTCGGTCGGTTACGGCGACGACATGAATCCCTACACCTATGTCGGCAACGACCCGGACGGGTTTATACTACTACAGGGCGCGATACTATTCCGGGCCCCTGGGGAGGTTTTTGCAAATCGATCCGGTTGGGTACAACGACCAGGTGAACCTCTATGCGTATGGAAATAGTGACCCGGTAAACTCGTCTGATGCGTCGGGTTGCGTCGTCGTTGTTGAGGGTACTAACGATCAGAAGGAAGAGTTTCGGAGGAAAGCCGAAGGCTACACTGGCCTCCCATTGGATTACTGGCCGGATACGGGTGTGTTGCGGATCACGGGTCCCCGCGACAGCGCACGTGGCAACGCTGAAGCGGCTGCTTGGCTTACTGCCGCGATCAATGCGCCGCAGTCGCTACCGTTCAAAATGGTGACGAACGATCCGCAAACGAACTTTGACGCATTTCATACAGATGCGTTTGATTTGGGCGATTTCTCGGTAGCGGAAGGCAAGTCGCGCGATTGGGCGGCCGCTCTCTTCACTCACATAGTTGTCGAGCGCTTGACGGCGGCCCAGGTTGCAAGATCGAACGGCGGCTCCTACTATGATTACTGGAAGGTGGCCCATGAAGAAGCCCTCAAGGTGGAGTCGCGTATGCTCGGGGCAGCGTACCGACGCGACAATACGAAGTTGGTTTCAGCGACCGGCCCCGACTTCTATCGTCTGAGAAACGGCCCTCTCTTCTTCGAATACTATGATCGGAATGGGAGGTTTCTGAAGCAGTACGTTGTCACGTTCAAGGATGGAGTGATGCATTGATGTCATGGGCATTGACGTTGGCCACAGCGGCATCTCTGGCGATGCCGCAAGTGGACACTGTGACTATCGTGGCTCGCGGTGCCATCCCGGGGGACGCCTCCGGCATAATTGAGGCGTGGATTGAGTTTGATGTCAGGCGTTCAAGCGGTGATACTGAAAAAATGTACCTGCCTTACTGGAATCCTGAATCGCAGTCGATTCCAGAGGCGGGTGCAATTTGCACGGTGTCGTTTGCGCGCGGTTTGGTGAATGGCATCATAGAAGGAACCAATCGGCAAATGGTCAGATCGCCAATCGAGAATGCCTTTGTCATAGAGAGTCTACGCTGCCGCGGTGGCGCGGCCGATTCCGGTGACACGTAGTGATTTCCGCCGAATTGCGGCGACACGTCATGATCTCGTTGAACCTCCGCCGGGTGCCTTCGCCCAGGTGCGACAGGCTGGCAGCGGCAAGTCGCGCGGCGTTTTTCGCTTAGCAGTCGTGTATGGTACATCGTTCGATTCTGATGCGTTCACCCTGAACGCGTCTTCCCGTATGGCCCGGTCACGCGCGGCTGCAACTTGAAAACCAAATCTGATTCTGACCGACTTCGCGCGGTTCGCCTGGCGAACCGTTCGCGCACGCTCCGGCGCTCGCGAAGCAAGCTTGTCCTGGAGCAAACGCGAGCAAGGGTCTGCGCCTCACGTGAAACGGCACAGTTGGCACACATGTGCCACTGCGCCACTTGTGCCACTTCAGTTGACCTCCGTCACAGCGCCGGACAGCGGCGTCACCACGTTCGCCTATAACAGTATCGGCTAGGTGACGGCGAAGACGGACCCGACAGGCCTCGTCACGCAGATGAGCTACGACACGGCGACCGGCAACCTGACCAGCGTCGTCGTCTATCCCGGCACCACGCCGCACGTCGCGGCGGCGACGGCGTTCGCCTACGACGCCGTGGGCAACATTACGCAACTCACGGATCCGCGCGGGTACCAGCACACCGCGACCTACGACGCGCTGCGCCGCCTCACGCAGTACACCGCCCCCACCGCCACCGCCGCGGTCACGAAATGGACCTACGACCTCGACGGGCTGGTGACGAAGATCGAGCGGGCGACGGGAAACACGGGCGCGCCCTGGGCCGCCACGCAGTACGGCTATTTCCCGACCGGGCGCGTCGCCTCGACCACGGACGCGGACGGGCGCGTCACGCGCTTCACCTACGATGCGGCGAACCGGCTTAGTCTCACGATCGATCCGGAACTGCGGCGCACGAAGAAGGTCTACGACGCCGCCTCCCAGGTGATCGAGGAGCGCCGCGGCGTCGGCACGGCGGCCGAGCAGGCTTATGCGCAATTCGGCTACACCGCGAACGGCAAACAGGCCTGGATCAAGGACGCGAAGCTCAATCAGACGAGCTACGTCTACGACGGCTACGACCGGCTTCAGAAAACCACGTTCCCGGATGCGACGTACGAGGAGCTCGCCTACAACATCGTCGACACGGTCGCCTCGAAGCGCACGCGCGGCAACCAGCTCATCGTCAACACCTACGATGTGATGGACCGGCTCGTCACCCATCTGGTGCCCCAGCCCACCGGCCCCGCGATACTCACGACCACGGCCTACGATGCGGCCGGGCGGCCCACCAGCATCGGCGACAACACGGAGCACAGCCTCGTCTATGATCTCGACAGCGCCAAGCGCGTCGTTGCGGTGACACAGTCCGCCCCCACATTCACCGGCACGCGCGTGGTCAGTTACACGTTCGACCTCGCCGGCAACAAGACGCGCACCACCTGGGCCGACGGCTACTACGTGCAGTACCAGTACGACGCCTTGAACCGGATGACGACGGCGGCGGAGAACGGCACGTTCCTGCTCGCGACCTACATCTACGATCCATTGAATAGGCAGACGAGCCTTGTTTACGGTAATGGAGCAAGCCAAACCATCACGTACTCAACGCAGGGTGATCTCGTCGCCCTCGCCAGCACGATGACAGGCGCTAGCAACGTATATACGAACACTTTCTCGAAGGCGCATCAGCTCACAAGTGAGAGTGTGAGCAACGCTGATTGGCAATATGTCCCCCCAATATTCCAAACCACGAACTACAGCGCTGCAAACAACTTGAACCAGTACGTTAACGTAACAGTGGGTGCGAACCCGATACAAACACTGAGCTATGACGCGAACGGGAACCTCACTGGCGACGGCACGTGGACGCTCGCCTTCGACGCTGCGAATGTCATGCGCTCATCGGCCAAGGCGGGCATCTCAGTCACCTACGCGTATGATCCAGTCGGTCGACGTCAAGCAAAGACCGCCAACAGCACCACTACATCGTTCCTTCACGATGGCAATGAAGAGATTGCTGATTACGTCGGAACGGCAGTGCAACGCCGCTACGTTCCCGGGCCAGTCACGGACGCACCAATCGCGATGGTGACACCTTCGGGGACATTTAACACCCATGTCTATTTTCACGCCAACCGCCAAGGTTCCACCATCGCTATGTCTGCCGACAACGGTACAATGAGTGAAGGTCCATACACATACGATGCATATGGCAACGGCGCACCAACGACGGGCGTGCCGTTCAAGTACACGGGACGGAGGCTCGATCCGGAGACCGGGTTCTATTTCTACCGTGCACGGTATTACTCTGCGGCCCTAGGAAGGTTTCTCCAAACGGACGCGGTGGGATATAAGGATCAAATGAATTTGTATGCCTATGTCCGAAACGATCCGCATAATCTCGTCGACCCAAGCGGTAACTGTAGCAAGATGACTCAAGCTGACGGCAGCTCGTATGAGATTGGGCTCTGTGCAAATAGCAAAGAGGCACAAGATCTGGTTGATAAGGTAAATGCGCCCGACGCGAACGGTCGTCGGTTTGATGACCTACGCCAGTTGGACGCGGAAGCTACGTTGCGAAGAGTTAGAGTGGGAGTTGAAGTTACGAACGATGGGCGCGGATCGGGGTTCAGGGCCGCTGATGACCGTGCTGCTCGGAATGGCAGAGGGTCAGGCGGCACAATTACCATTGATCTGGGTTCAAGTTTCGAAATTGAAGTCATCTCTCAAGCAGATGCTCGCGACAATAGGTACGCCGATCACCCCTTTCCAAGTCTAACAACGGCCGAGGAGATTCTCGTGCACGAGGCATCGCACGCGTTGTGGGCGGTCCGAGGGCAAACAAATTACGGCCCAGGCAGCATTACTCGTGATATGTCATCGAGAATGACTATTAGCGAAGAGAGGGCAATTCGGGCAGAGAATCGATACCGGGCATTTAGGAGCCTACGTGACGGAAGGTATCAACACTATGGGACTGGGGGCTCAAGTCCAGAAGACTACGGTTATTGAAGAGGAACAGATAATGCCTTTCCGTTCGATGTTTCGGTATGGAGTGCCACTTTCGACAGCGGCGTGGTTGCTCTCTTTTGCTTGCGTACATGCCTCGCCGGCACCCTCTCGACCTTCAGCCCACCGCTGCGAAGAATATGTCGGTCGGCCCGCTAAATCGGTTGATGCTGTGCTACGCAGCGCGAAAATAATCGCAGTCGTTCGCGTGAAGTCTGTCAGGCCTAGCAGTGCCAAGACGTGGGTCGGCGAGAATGTTGTCTACTCGCTTGAAGTTACTAGGTTAATAAAGGGCGCGCCCGGCTCGACAATTGAGCTGCCAGGGGTTCGGATGAAATGGGGTTTTCCTTTTGATCCCTCGCTCTTCGATCTCGGCTATCGCCACGCCAAGGGATTTGCAAAAACGATGAAAGTCACCGAGACAATGTCGGCGCGTGAGCAAATTCCTGTCGCTGGGGGAAAAGGCTATTGCGAATACGCACCCTATTTTGAATTAGGTTTGGACTACGTTGTTGTCTTGCCGGAGCCGTATACACAAATTAGCTTTGAGCCCGTTGGCTCGCCGTTTGATCCTTGGTTGACCCTTGTTCGCGATTATGAAGATTTCAATCCTCTAACCGGAGAGTGATGCGGGGTCGCTAAGCGGTAATACGGAAATACAGGGACGCCATACCCAATTCCGTCGATGCTCATCAAGGCTTCAGTTTGGCGCTGATCTGCGAGCGCTCTCCGAATTACGGGGACACGTCATGATCTTGTCCACTCTTCATCTGACCCGCGACAGGCTGTCAGCGGCAAGTCGCCAATCGACTTTCGCGCGTCGATAACGTAGCGTGCAGCGTTCGATGTGATGCGTCCGTCGCGGACGAATCTTCCCGTGCGGCCCGGCCGTACGCGGCTGCAACTTGAAAACAAATCTGACTCACGCTGTCGTAATACGGGGACAGCGTACGTATTCACCGCCGCCGGTGAAGGAGAACGGGCCCGCCGGCGGAGCTTCTGGGCACGCGCACGATCCATCAACCCGCCTATGGCCCGGCGGCTTTCTGGTACAAGCACTGCGTCCGTATCACCGGCGCGCAGCGCCAATTCCGGTGACATGTCACGATCTCGTTGAATCCCCGCGGCCGGTCCTCGTTCAAGTGCGACAGGCTGGCAGCGGCAAGTCGCGCAGCGATTTTCGCATAGCAATCGTGTATGTTACCTCGTTCGATTCTGATGCGTTCACCGCGAATGCATCTTCCCGCATGACCCGGCCACGCGCGGCTGCAACTTGGGCGAATACGGGGACAGCTTATGTATTCACCCGTCGTCAAACGAGGCCTCATCCGGGTGCGACAGGCTGACAGCGGCGAGTCCCACATCGACTTTCGCGTAGCAATCGTATATGTTACGTCACTCGACTTTATGCGTTCACCGTGAACGCGTCTTCCCGCGTGACCCGGCCACGCGCGGCTGCAACTTGAAAACCACGTCTGATTCCGACGAACCGGTTACTTCCGCTTCTCCGCGTCCGTCATCATCGCGTCGAGGCCGCGCAGGCCCTTGCGGAGGGAGTCCGTGATCTCCCGCGCTGCGGCGGGGCTCCGGATGATGCGGGGTTTGAGGAAGATCAGAAGTTCCGTGCGGTCGCTGGATTCGCTCGTGTTCGAGAACAACTTGCCCAGCAGCGGCACGTCCTTCAGCAGCGGCACGCCGCTGTCGCCGTAGGTCTCGGCCCGGCGGATGAGGCCGCCGAGGGCGATCGAGTCGCCGTCTTGCACCGCGACCGAGTTCGACAGCTTGCGTTGCTGGATCGTGGGCGAGTCGATGCCCGAGGTTGTCGTCGGGATCGCGGAGCTTACCTCCTGATCGACGTCCACGAACACCATGCCGCTCTTGCCGATGCGGGGCGTGACCTTCAATACGATGCCGGTGTCGCGGAACTGCACGGAGTTCACGATCGTGGGGTCGTTCGCGTCGCGCACGCCGGTCGCCGATTGGGTGATGATCGGCACCTGATCGCCAACCTGCAGCGTCGCCGTCTTGTTGTCGAGCGTGAGCAGCTTCGGCGCGGAGATCACCCGCACGTCGGTGATGTTATCGAGCGCGTTCACGACGACGTCGATGTCGGGCACGGTGTAGGTGAACGAAAACCCCGGAAAGCTCGACGACGGGTTCGCACTGCGGCCGAGGTTGTAGGTCTGGTCGGCGTTCCGGAAAAACCACTCGACGCCATAGCGCAGCGAGTCGTTCAGGGTCACCTCGGCGATCGTGAGTTCGATCAGCACCTGGTCCGGCGCGATGTCGATTTCTTTGAGGAACCGTTCCAGCGCCGCGTATTCGCTGGCCCCGGCCCGCACGATTAGCGCGTTGTTCGACGCATCGACAGCGATCTGCAGATTTGCATTACCGGCGCCACCGCGCGACTGCCCAAACCCAGGCCCAGTTTGCGCCGACGGCGGCGGCTGGTCGCCCGGTGGCGGGGCAGCGCCAGGCGCGCCACCCTGCTCACCGGTGTCGCCTTGCGGCGGCACTGACGGACCAAGGTTGACCGCGTTGCCGTAAACGGCGGAAAGCGAGCGCGCCACATCCTCCGCCTTCGCGTTCTGCATGCGATAGTAGTAGACGCCGCGCGCAGGCCGGCGCTGCGCCACGTCGAGCCTCTCGACCCACTTTGCAACTTCGCTCAAATAGGACGCACGCGGCGAGACAACGAGCAGCGTGTTCAGGCGCGCAAGCGGCACGAAGCGCAACAGATCGGCATTGGCGCCCGCGGTCGTCTTGAAGACGCTCTTGAGCTCCTCCGCCAGCGCTGGTGCGTCCAGATGCTCCGGCCGCACCAGCGCATAAGACATGCCCTTCATGTAGTCGACATCGAACAGCTTGATCGTGTCGAGCATCGACGCCCGTTCCTGTCGCGTACCGGCAAGGAAGATCAGGTTGCGCGCCGCATCGGTCGACATCACCCCGTTCGCCGGCGCGATCGGACCCAGAATCTTGTTCATCTCGGCCGCCGCGATGAATTTTAGCGGCACGATCTCGACGCCATAACCCGGCAGGCGCGAGCGCGGCGTGCCGGAAATCTCGAACCCGTCGATCCGCTTCTGCGCATCGGCCGCGGGAATGACGTTGTAAACGTTGTCCGCCCGCACGATCACGGCGTTGTTTGCCTTCAGCGCGGTCTCAAGCGCCGCCACAACGTCCACGCGGCGTAACGGCCTGCTGGTGCGGAGCGTGACCTTGCCCTGCACTTGCGGGTCGATCGAATAGGGCACCTTGAGGATGTCGCCCAACACAGTGCGCACCACGTCTTTGATTTCGGCGTCGGCGAAGTCGAGCTCGACGTCGCCACCACCGGTTTCGCGGCGTGTGGGCACGGGGCGCACCTGAGTATCGGTGCCCTTGAAAACTTCCATCTTCGATTGCTCAGGCCCTTCGTCCGCCTGATCGTCGATGACGGTGCTTGCCGGTGGGCCGACGGCTGGCGCCGGTTGCGGCGCAGCGGTCACGGGCGCATCGCGGCCGTCGCTCGCGCAACCGCAAAGCGCACCCGCAAGCAATGCCACTGCGAACGGCCGCAACGCGACGCGCTTCCAATTCATGTCGAAGAACCCAGCAGACCGAGACAAGTTCACGAAAGAAGAAACGCAGCCGCCGCGCAAGTGAAATGCGCGACACGGCAACATTTCGCCGTGACCGCAAAGTGCAAGAAAAACAAAATTCGCGCTCAGGGAGATTTCGCGGCGTTCGCCGCTTTCGGGATTGCAAGAATCTCTTTGCGCCCGCCACCGGAGATTGCAATCCCGCTGCGGTCGATCTTGTCCACGGTCCACCCCTCGAACGTGTCACCGGGTTTGAGCGTGAGCAGCGAACCGCCCGACTTCTGCACGAGGCCGAGCTGCCTGACATCGTCGCGCACGGTGCCTATCACGCGATACTGCGCGAGGTCGCCGAGCGTGATCGCAGGCTTCAGCGCCTCCGGCGGGGGCGGCAACGGATCGGGCTTGCGGTCGGCGTTGAACAACGGACGCGCGGCGATCACCTCGAAGCTCGCAAGCGGCGGCGGCGCTGCCAGCCGCAACGGCGGCGGGGATTTGATTTCAAGAACCGGCGGGCGCTCAAAGAGGTTAAGCAAGGCGAACGGTGAGGGCACGAATGCGATCATCGCCGCCAGCAGCCCCGCGGCGGTCAGGCCTAAGAGCACCTTGCGTGCCGGTGTCAGTTCGCCGAGCAGCGTCATGGCACCCGCATATAGGCCGAAACGGTGACGTCGACCTGCAGCTTGTTCGGCGCATTCGGCTGCGGGTTGACGCCCCAATCGCCATCGGGGTCGCGGATGACGAGCTTCTCGACGCTCAGGAGCGGACGCGCCGCGTCGATCGCGTGAAGTGCCGCAACAACCGCCTTGATCTCGCCCTCGACCGTCGATTGAACAGAGATTTTCGTCAGCGACCCAATACGCGCCTCGGGCAAAGGCTGGCTAGTGGTCACGACAGCACTGACCGACGCAAATATCTGGCTGAGCTGACCCTGCAATTGCGCGACGGCAAGCGCAGGCTGTGGCGCCGCATAGGTTAGCTGCGCGATCTCCGGATTGGCCGCAAGCTTCTTCGACAACTGCTCGAACCGGGGCGCTGCATCCGCGAGACTACGCATGGTCACCGCCTGACGCTTCAGCATCGCAACCTGCTCTGCATGCAACGACGACGCCGTCCAAAGCGGCCAGGCGAACAGCCACAACGCCAACAGGACGATCAGTCCCGCCACGCCAAGCGCGATGATCCTCTGCAAGCGCGGCGTGAGGTCGAACTTCAACGGCCGCCCCCCTGCTCAAGCTTCATCGTGATCTCGAACCTGTCCTTCGCAATCTCGGCGCGGCGCATTACGGGGGAGCGAAACTTCACGTCCTTGAAAAACTTCGACGCCTCCAATTTTGCAATGAGGCTCGGCGCATCGTCGGCGAGTCCGCTAATGTCGACGAGGCCGTCCGCCATGCGATACTCTGCGACCCTTGCCAAATCGGGCAGAATCTTCGTCACCTCGGCAAGCGAGTTCAACGCCGAGCCCGGCACATGTTTACCGGCAATCTGCAGCGGCTCGATCAGACCCTCAACCTCACGGCGCAACGCAGCACTTCGCGCCGCAACCGGGCGCAGCGCCTCGACCGATTCTTGCCAAGCCGCAATCTCGCGCTCGCGGGCAGCGCCCCAGGCGTAGATCGCGACATACCAGGCAAGCGCGGCGACGACCGCAAACCCGGCCGTCGTAAGCCAAGCGGTGCGCCCGTCCGACGTTTTGTCCGGCGCTCTCAAATTGAAACCCGAAACGTCGCCATTCCCGCTTTCGACGTCAATCGCCACGGGCCTGAGCCCAAGCGCGGTCAAGCGCTGCTCAAGCGCTTCGACCGGTGCCCGCGGCGTCATGACAACATCGACAAGCATCGTGCCCTCGACCGCGTCGCGTTCGTGCACGCGTGCATCGAAGCGCACGGCGTCCGCCGCAAACGGTGACAGCCGATCGATCTGCAACTCGACGGCCGATCGTAGACTCGCGTCGGGCATCACGGGGAGTTGGACGCGACGCTGCAAAACGGTTTGACGCGGCAGCACCACGGTCAGCCGCGAAAGACTGAAGTCCGGCGCCGCCTCCAGGATTCGATCGGCAATGTCTTTGTCGCCCGCTGCCGGATCGAGCTCGATCACACGCGGCGCCTCGCCGTTCGACGAAATGCGCCACGCCTTCGCTCCAGCATGCAGCGTCGCCGTGCGTTGCGGCTTGGGCAGACGGCTTACGAGTGCGGCCGGTGCAAGGTCGAGCAGTTCCTTGAGCCACCAATCGAACACGCCTCCCGCCAGGGCCGGGACATCGGCCAAGCGAACGGGGGTGTTCAGGTCGATGGTGATGGTTCGGTCGGACACCTCATCAACGAACACAGAGACTTGAGGGGACGCAATGGCTTATTTGGCGCGAAATTCTAGCGCTGGTTGACCGCCTCAATCCGCACCATTGGCCGGAGCAGAAGCCGCGCAAGATGCCTCGGTCCGCGGTGCGAGACCGACTGCCAACGTCCAGAACGGATCGTTGCGGTTGCCGGTGATCCGGACCGCAACGCGCTCACCCCGGCGAATGTTGCGCTTTGCGTCGTCAACGCGCGCCGTGATCTCATAGACCTCGCCCGCGCCGACCGCTTGTCCCGAGATTACGCTGAACGAGGATGCGCTGCCTTGGGGCGTGTCCGCGGTGACGCCGGCAGCGCGACGCACGAGCGGCGACGCATGATCGATGTCTACACTCGCGCGCTGCGCCAGGACGGTTACCTCGCCACGCAGGCACGCGAACATCGCGGGCGTGACACCTAACACGAAGCGCAGTTCGTCCACGCTCTCGAACGGCTTGTCCGCGGGGCCATACTTTAGGCCAGCCGCCGCATACTCCTTTTCCTCCGCGCCATTGACGTGAAGAAGATCGTCGCCGTCACGCCAGTCCAGAATGGCCGAAGCGAGCGCGCTCGCCCGATCGGCGTCCGCACCAGCCTCGCGAAACATCCCCATCAGCAACGCAACATCGGCATAGTTGAGGTCGATCTTCGCACTCTCAGGCCGGGCACTGACGACAACCTTGTAACCACCGACCTCGAACGTCTGCGGCCGATCCAGAACGGGCGGCGCCAACTGCTGACCATCGATCAACTGGTTCACGGCGAGTTCGATCCCGCTGTCCACGGCGGCCTGTGCTTGCAGTCGTGCGAGGTGCCGTGCACTCGCGTCCAAGGACCCTCGCACTGCGCTGGTCACACTCAGCACCAGAAGCGACATCACGGTCAGAAAGCCCAACACCGCGATCAAAGCAATGCCACGCTCGTTGTTGCGCTCACCCATTGCGGCACCCGAACGAGACCGGATCGAAGATGCAGTTCGGCGCCCGGTCGATACGCGGGCGCACGATCAGATCGGGCCAAACGCCCTTACCCTTCGGGAGCGCTACCCGCACGCGGATTAGCGCCGGAAAACTCGTCTTGGCCGTCCAAGCGTCCGACCAAGTGATCACACCGTCCTTCACTTCGCCGTAGGCAAAGGAAACACCGTCTGCTCCGGCTACCAGCACATCTTCCTCGGCGGAGGCCCCGCCTTGCTCATCTTGATGGCTGAGAAGCAACGCCACGCCACCACGCTGCTTCTTCACGGAAAAGGTTATCCGCGCAACGCCGCCGGCACCGTACGCGGACGAAGCATCCGTCAGGAACGTCATGCGATCCGCCGACGCGTCGAAAGCGGTGTCGGAACCCTCTGCCGCCGCGCGCGGGTAAAGATGCGAAAGCAACGTCCCAAGCAACGCATGGCCGCCGCGTGCCGTCTCCGTCGCCGAAATCTCCTGCTCGGTGCGCTCCCATACTCGCGAGCCAAAGCGAAGGCTACCCGCTATGGCGACCGAGATCAGACCCAGCAACGCCAGCACGATCACGAGCTCGATGAGCGAGTAGCCGGCTTGGTTACGCATCACTGCGGATCCCGCCAAAGGAGAATCTGACGTTCGACTACGATTTCGCGCGAACTCCCCAGCTCCTGCCAAGCAACCGTCAGCTTGATCTTCTCCGCGCGAAACGGCGACAAGGAAAGCTCGGCAGGCTCCAGCTTCTCAGGAACGACCACATCGACACGCCAGCGATAACCGCTTCCCTCGATCGCCCACTCGCGCGCCTGTGGCAACTTACGCACGGCGGCCAGCTCCGCGAGCCGCCCCTCCGCGATCAGGATCGCCTCTTCGTAGCGCGCCGATCGTGCCAGGCCGTTCAGGCTCGTTCCGACTGCGCCGTAGAGCGCCACAAGCATCACCGCTAGAATCGCGAACGCGACAAGCGCTTCGACAAGCGTAAAGCCGCGTTCGCCCTTCATGGCTGACCCTCGACCACGATACGCCCCGTCAAGCGATTGACCACGACGCGAACGGAGGCCGAGCCTCGCGTTAGCCGCAGTGTGCCACCCGCTGTTCCGTCCGCCGCAACCGTAATGCCACCCTTGGGAAATCCGATCTCAGTCCCCGGCGAAAGTTCGAGGTCGCCCGGTCCCACGGCGACCTCGTTTTGCGTATCGAGCGCCGTTTCGCGCAAGGCCCTTATTCTGGTGGCAACTTCGCGTGCGTCGGTGTTCAACGTCACGCGGTCGATGCTTCCGACCACGAGGGGCGCCGCCACAGCCGCGATCAAGCCCATGATCGCGAGAACGACCAAAACTTCGAGGAGCGAGTACCCGCGCGCCATATCACAACGCCAAATCGTTGGCGGCGAGGATGCCGGTCACGACTCCCGCCATGATCGCCGCGACGACGGCGCCAAGAACAATCGTCACCGCCGGCAGCAGCAGAGCCGACAGCCGGTCAAGCTCGGTTTGTACGTCGCGGTCGAGCACGGCGGCCGCCTCGTTCATCATCGCGCCCACCTTTCCCGTCTCCTCCCCGACCGCGGCGAACTCGACGGTCAAGCGCGGGAACACGCCGGCGTTCTCCAAAGCAGCCTTCAGCGTCCGGCCCTGGCGTACATCGTCGACGAGCTTGGGCATGAACGACCGCATGTAGCGGTTCGACATCGCCGCTTCGGCCGCCTCCAGCGCACGGTTCAGCGTCATCCCGCCTTCGAGCAACATGCCGAGGTTGCGGCAAAACTGCGCGGCCTGGTACCGGCGCGGCAGGTCGAGCGCCAGCCAGGAATTGGTCGCGAAACGGTCGATGGCTAGCTTCACGGCCGGTCTTCGCAAGGCGTAAAACGCATAAACGAGCGCCGCGACCAGCGCGAGCATGAGCCAAAGACCGAACACATCGAAGAAGTACGAGATGCCGAGCAACAAAGCCGTGGGCCACGGCAGGGCTTCGGTCGACTGCGCGAACAGTGGCTCAAGGCGCGGCAGGACGACCGTGAAAATCATCACCAGCACGGCGGTCATGACGAGCACGAGCAACAGGGGGTAGATCAGCGCGGAAACCACGCGATCGGTGAGTTCTTTGTTTCGCGCGTGGGCATCGGCAAGCCGCGCCGTCACCTCGGTGAGCCGCCCGCTCGCCTCGCCCGCGGCGACGAGCTTGCGCACGGTCTCGGGAAACAGCACGCCCGCACGACCCATCGCGGTGGACAGGGCTTCACCGGCGCGCAATCCCTCCAGCAACTGCGCAAGCGTCGCCTTCGTGCGCGCCTTCTTGGCCAGGCCCTGCATTGCGACCAGTGCGCGCTCGACGCTCAAGCCGGCACGCAGCAGCAGACTAAGCTCACGCAAAATCGCGAGACGCTGCGAGCTCAAATCCCACTGCGGCCACACCCCATTGAGAACCGGCAACGCAGAGCGCGCCGCCTGCTCGGTCACCCGCATCGGCGTTTGCCCAAGCCCCAAGATGCGCTCGACCGCAGCCGATCGCGTCGGCGCATCGATCACACCCCGCCTAACCCCGCCCTGAGGGCTTGTCGCTTCGTAGGCAAACGTAGGCAACGGCTTCGCCTTCCTTGATGGACACCAAGTTCCGCCAACAGAGCAGCGTTGACCCACGGCAAGCAAGCCATCGGGCCGGTGGTGCCGTGCCAAACCCCTCAATCTTCGCGAGTGGACCCCTTAGGAGATGTCGAGGCGGGATAAGAATTGATAAGCTTGGAAGATGGCTGAGACAGCGCTTGCCCAACTTACCCCGCAGAAACAACGGTTCGTGACCGAGTACCTCCGCGACCTCCACGGCAAGGGGGCAGCGGTTCGCGCCGGCTATGCCGAAGCCAGCGCCCATGTCGCCGCGTCCCGCCTCCTAAAGCGGCCAGACGTTCGGCATGCCATCGCGGAGGCGCTGGAGACGAGGTTCGCGATCACCAAACTGGAAATCATCGAGGAACTGGCAGCCATCGCGTTCAGTGACATCGGCGACTACCTGAGTTGGACCGAAACAGAGCTCTCGATCTTCCCATCCAGCCAACTGACGCGAACCCAAATGAAGGCGATCGCGTCGGTCCGGCAGCGCACAACCGCGGCAGGGCCCCAGCTCGAGGTCCGTTTCGTCGACAAACTGAAAGCACTCGAACTCCTTGCCCGCATCCTCGGCTTGCTCGAACAGCCGGCACAGAGAGAAGCTCCGGCCGCCACAGCCAGGCTGATCATCGAGGAGTTTCACGACACGGCGGGCGCGAACGCGGCTAAGGCTTAGGACTGAACCCACAAAACGCCGTCACTGGGGTGGCTCCCGGTTGACCGCTCGCGCGAGAAATAGAACGCCTATCCGCGTGCTTACTAGGTGCTTACTGGACCGGCCGGGCTCGTCGAAACCTCGCCCGATACCAGACAAAAACCGCGTAAAACCTGGTGAGCCCAGCTGGGATCGAACCAGCGACCCTCTGATTAAAAG
>JBJXEH010000023.1:0-19407 GCA_046153995.1 Micropepsaceae bacterium | reverse complement strand
GTACGGCGCCGGCACCGGCGCCAAGGCTTACCGTCATTCGCTCGGTAAGCGGAATGTCGTAGAGCACGTTACCCATGAGCGAGGTGGTGTTGAGTTCACCGCCCGCGCTGTTGGCGATCCCATTGATCGTATCGATATCGTTGTGACGGTAACCGGCTTCCGCTTCGAGACGCCAGTTGCCGCGAAACGCATAGCCCGCGGTCGCGAGTCCCGTCCAGCCGGTATCGAACTCGATGCGAGCTGGTCCCGATGTCGGCAGGCTGGTGCTGAACGTGGTATCGTTTTCAGCCACCCAGTTTCCGCCGCCCTCAAGACCCATGTACCAACCATTGGCGGGTTCGGCGGCGGCCTGGCCTGCACAGGCGAGAGCGATGGTGCTTACGGCTAAGAGCAACTTGGAACGCATGAGACTAGACCTCGAGTGGGTTGATGAGAAATCGTCGGTTGTTGAACGCGCGCGTTGGTTGTTGGTTCCCGGATGGTTTGGTCCCTTTGTTGGAACACTCTTGGTCCTGCGTGCGTTCTCCAAACCTCAGGCTTCCCCTGAACGAGGAAAATTCATGCAACACAAATTCATCCTGTTTGCCGGTGTCGTCACAGCGGCGATTCTCAGCACATCGGCTGCCCCGGCGTTCGCCGACAGCTACGACGATCAAGCCGAAGAAACGCGCGCATTGAACGTTCAAGCGCTTGCTGCCGCGCGGGGCCAGAATGGCGCTCCCATGGGGGACATGGGCGGCGTGGAAGCCGGTGCGGATCGGAATGGCGTCGGCGGGCCGTTCTTTGAAGTGGCGCCAGGGCCTAACGATATGGGCGACGCACCGCCACCGGACAGCGACGCGCCGGACGATGCCGATGAGCCCGAGGCCACAGCACCCCCGAACGAGTGAGCCAGAGCCGGTAAGGCGTTCGGGCTGAAACCCGGACGCCAAACTGTTGTGGAACTGCTTCGCGTGCGCGTGCGTTTACCCCGGCATGCGACATGACCGTGATCGAACTCTGGATGACCCTATTTCGCTCGGGCGACCAATTGTTGTCGGGGCAGTTGCTGGTCTGATTGCCTGCTACGGCTTCGTGTTTGTGAACGGTGCCGACTTTAGGCCGGGCAACATTTGGACCGGTGGCGAGCCTCAAGGCGCGCCAGTCAGGCAATCTTCGGCGAACCCTCCCAGCTATCAAATCGAACGACGCGTGCCGAACGCCAGGGAACCGCTGGACGCGAATGAATCGCAGAGCCCGCCCATGATGGAGTCGGGGAGCGAAATCGACAAAGCCAACGACGCTCGTGAGGAGCCCGAACGCTGAGGCCCTATTCGGGAAGCGGCGCTTTGCGGGCGGACAGTGTGTCCAGTTCGGATAGTATTCCTTGATAGGCACTGGATGCGTCTTCGCGCGATTGCGGGAGCTGAGTGCGTTCATTCATCAGCGATGTGATCGTGTGCCGCCCGCGAGACACGCGGCTTTTCATGGTTCCCACAGCGCAGCCACAAATCGACGCGGCCTCGCTATAGCTAAAGCCGCCGGCGCCCACCAGAATTAGCGCTTCTCTTTGCTCGTCGGGTAACAGCGTCATCGCGCGCTTCAGGTCGGTGAGCTCCACGCTCGCTTGCTGCGATGGATCGGTAACCAGGACACGTTCCATTGCCTGTTCGTCCCAATCGACCTTGCGCCACTTGCGCCGGTGCGCCGAGTAGAACGCATTGCGCTGAATCATGAAGAGCCACGCCTTCATGTTCGTTCCGGGCTGAAATGAGGCGCGCGCCTTCCAGGCGCTCGCCAGCGACTCTTGCGCCAAATCGTCGGCGATGTCGCGATTGCCGCACAGCGTGCGGGCGAACGCTCGGAGATACGGCGCCAACTCGATTAAGCGCACACGGAACGCGTCATCCGCGCCTGGCGCCGCTTTATCGTTCTCGGTCGTTCCCAAACAGGTCCTCGCACGGGGCATCGATCGCGTTCGCCGCGGTGATGCGTAGGCTTGATATGGTGCATGCGTGCGCTATTGCGCCCCCCATGCTCACGATATTCGCGTTAAAAAAATTGGGGTGCCAGCGATTGCCGTTGGAACCTTTTTGTCCCGACCGGGTTTTCACTTGCACGGGTAGTGTGAGTGACACCTTGTCATTAACCAGCCCATTTTCAGTCACACCGCCTTCGCGGCGGTGAAGCATACCAAGGAGGTCTAAATGTCAGCCGAGATGCTAATTATCTGGTTGGTCGTGGGCGCAATTGCCGGTTGGCTCGCGGGAATGATTGTGAAGGGTGGGGGCTTTGGCCTCATCGGTGACATCGTCGTCGGAATCATCGGTGCCTTTATCGGCGGGTGGCTCTTTGGACAGATGGGTGTGTCGGTCGGCGCTGGTCTCGTAGGATCGATTGTCACCGCCACAATCGGCGCCGTCGTGTTGTTGGCCGTGTTGAGAATGGCACGCGCGTCCAGCCTGTGACCGCCAAAACCGCCTGGTGCTTTGTGGCATCAGGCGGCCGCGACGGGTGACCCTTAACTGCTGCTCTCCCTGAGGGATACGAAGATGAAATACGCTCTGATGTGGGCCGTCGGCATTCCAATTCCGATCCTACTGCTGGTCTGGTTCTTTAGCTGAAAAGCTTAGCTACCGGAGACCAACCCAATGCTTGCAACACTCGCGACGCTGCGCGTTATGCCGCTACCGCTCGCGGTGTTTGTGCTCTGCGCGACAGCGCAGGGCGTCAGTTGGACCAGTGGGGTAGCGTTCGCGCCGGCCATGATGTCCGGCGTGCGGTGGCAGGTGTCATACGGTGACATATTCGTGTTCGGGAGCTTGATCGTTTTGTTTGTCGAGATCATGAACTCTGTGAATACGGATGCTCGCTCGATCCTCAATCATAGCCTCTCGACTTTAGTCGCTCTCGTTTGCATCGTGCTGTTCGTCACCACGGCCAGCTTCACGAACTCGGCATTCTTTATGCTGATTACGATGATGCTGATCGACGTGATTGCAGGTTTTGTCATCACGATCGTTTCGGCCCGGCGTGACTTCGGTACCAGCTAGGTGCGCACTGTTACTTCCCGTCGACCGCTTTGTCGAGTTTTTCGCCCGCACGCTCCAACGGCCCGTCGTTCGTCGGCTCGATGTAGTTGTCGTAGTAAATGTATCCGCCGCCAATGACCAAGACGGCGACAATCACGAACAGCAGCGTGTTGGTGGTTTGCGATTTCGACTCCATGAGTCTGGCTCCTTGTTTTCGATTGGACTGCACGGCAGTTCACGCGTTTGATAACGCGAGAGAAGCCGAAGGGTTCCGCGCCCATCGCACCTTGCGCGTAAGGTCCTGATTCACCTGGGCACCGCTTCTGCACTGAGGAGCAGGAAGATTTTCCCCCGTAGCGAGGGCTTTCTGCTACAATTCGCGGACACCTCGCTTCCATCCGTCGTGCCACCAGTATTCGAAGGCGGCAAGGGTAAGAAGCCGGGAACGGCGTTTTCGAAAATAGAGCCTGGTTAAGAGTGCGGACACCGCCGCGTTGGCGTGGTGTCCGAACGGCGGTGTTCGCCGCCAACGCATTTGATGGAGGTCAATCGACGTCCTGCAAATGCCGGAAAGAGCGCAAGTGCTTAAGATGCCGTTTGATGGAAGTGCGCCTCTTGTCGTCGGTATCGGCGCTTCGGCGGGCGGGCTGACTGCGTTCAAAAAATTCTTCGCCAACATGCCTATCGACAACGGCATGGCGTTCGTCCTGGTCCAGCATCTCGACCCGCATCATGACAGTTTGCTTGTCGCGCTGATCGCCAATCAAACCGGCATGAAGGTGGTCGAAGCCAGGGACGGCGCGCAGCTCTGCGCAAATTCAGTCTTCATCATTCCACCCGACGCGACGCTGACGATCAAAGGCGGCGCGCTCCATTTGACGAAGCCCGCGCCGCCCCGCGAGTTGCGCCACCCGATCGACACGTTCTTTCTGTCGTTGGCCGAAGACCAGGGCGAGAATGCGGTGTGTATCGTTCTTGCAGGCACGGGAAGCGACGGCACCTTCGGCTTGAAAGCAGTGAAGGAGAGCGGGGGCCTTACCATGGCCCAGGCCGAGTATGACGACCACGCGATGGTTGGTATGCCGGGTAGTGCCGCCGCCACCGGCCTCGTCGATCTCGTATTACCGGTCGAATCCATGCCCGCGCGTTTGATTGCGCACCGCGCACACTTGATTGAGGTGGCGCGGCGGAAGGATGCCAGCGGCACCCGCACGGATGCGGCCGAACATTTGACGGCAATCAGCGCCATCTTGCGAAACGGTATCGGTCAAGATTTCGGGCAATACAAGGAAAGCACCTTGGTTCGGCGTGTGCAGCGGCGCATGCAAGTGCTGCAGATCGACAGCGTTCCCGAATTCATCGCGCGGTTGGAGAAAGAGCCGCGGGAAGTAGAGGCCTTGTTTCGGGACATCTTGATCGGCGTGACGCAGTTCTTCCGCGATCCGGCTGCTTTCGAGGCGCTGCAGACGGCCGTCATGCCGAAACTGCTCGCGAACAAGGTCGCGAGCGATCAGATTCGCGTTTGGGTGGCGGGCTGTGCGAGCGGCGAGGAAGCTTATTCAATCGCGATCTTGTTCAGAGAGGCAATGGCGCAGCTGAGCGCGCCGCCTCAGGTTCAGATATTCGGTAGCGATATCGACGATCGCGCCATCGCGCGCGCCCGAACCGGACGTTATCACGGCCCGCTTCAAGGGATATCAGAAGAGCGCCTTGAGCGTTGGTTTCGACCGCTAGAGTCCGATTATTGCGTCGTCAAGGACGTGCGGGAAATGTGCGTGTTCTCGACGCACAGTCTCATTAAGGACCCGCCTTTCTCGAAACTGCATCTCGTGTCCTGCCGGAATGTCATGATCTATTTCGATCGCAACTTGCAGGATCGGGCGATCCGGAATTTCCACTACGCGCTGGCGCCGGGCGGGTTCCTGTTTTTAGGGTCGTCCGAGGGCATCACGCGCAATGCGGCGCAGTTTGCAGCGATCGACAAGAAGCATCGGATCTTCGAGCGGCGGGGGGCGTCGGGACCGGCTCTGCCGGAGTTTTCTTTAGCTACCGCTCCGCGATTGGCGCAAGGGTCTGACGGCGCGGGACGGGAAGATCCGATCGACAGGAGCGCTCGGCGGATCGTCGCGAAGTATTCGCCATCCTATGTGGTGATCGATCAGGATTCTCAAGTCGTGCGCTTCTCGGGCGGCGAGATCGGTCAACATCTGGAGCCGTCGGCCGGGGTCGCCAGTCTCGACCTGTTCACGATCTTGAGGAAGTCGTTGCGTGCGGCGGTGCGGGCCGCCGCGCGCACGGCGCGGTCCAAGCACGCAACGGTCGTGACCGATAGTCTAACCGTGATGATCGACGGTCAACGCCGCTCTATGGTGGTGATCGTCGAGCCTCTCGCGGAGCAGGGGCCTGAGGCCGCGCTTTTGCTGATTGTGTTCCGCGATGGCCGTGGAGACTTCGAGAACGCGGCAACGCGAGGCGGTACGGTAGTTGGCGGCACGGAGGCAACCGGAGCCATTGCGGACCTTGAGCGCGATCTGGCCACGGCGAAGGTTTCGTTGCGCGGGGCCGTCGACGAGCTTGAGACGACGACGGAGGAGATGAAGTCCTCCAACGAGGAGTTTCAATCCGTCAACGAGGAGCTTCAGGCGTCGAACGAGGAACTGGAAACGGCCAAGGAGGAAATGCAGTCGGTCAACGAGGAGCTTCGCACCATCAACGCCGAGATGATCGACAAGAACGAGCAACTGACGCGGCTGAACAGCGATGTGCGCAACCTTCTCGACAGCACAAAGATTGCCACGATTTTTCTCGACAACGATCTGCGCATCAAGAGCTTCACGCCTGGGATGGTGGATCTGATCCATCTGCGCGAGAGCGACCAAGGGCGGCCCGTAACAGACCTCGTCAGCCGCTTGAACTATGCCGATCTCGAAGTCGACGTGCGGTCCGTTCTGAAAACGCTGGCCATTGTGGAGCACGAGGTCCGCGTGGGGCATGACGGCGTGGGTTTGGCCTTGGTCATGCGGATTCGGCCGTATCGCACAGTTACAAATGTTGTCGACGGCGTGGTCATTACCTTTGTCGATGTCACGGACCGCAAAGTGCTTGAAGATACGATGAAAGAGAGCGAGCGCCGGCTGGCCGCGATCGTCAATCAGTCGACTGCCGGCGTCGCCGAAACGGATCTCGACGGGCGGTTTACGTTGGTCAATCCGCGGTTTTGCCTTCTTGTGGGCCGCACCAAGAAAGAACTCTTGGGCATGCGCATGCAGGATGTGACGCATACGGAGGACTTGGCGGAAAGCGTCGCCACGTTCAAACAGCTCGTTGCGCATGGCGAGCGCTTCGAAGCCGAAAGGCGGTATCTGCGTCCTGACGGGACGGTCGTGTGGGTTCACAATGCGGCTTCGCCGATGGTCAATGCTGCCGGGGAGGTGGACCGCGTATTGGCGGTTGTCTTGGAAATCACCGAGCACAAGCGCGCCGAGGCTCACCGCGAACTCTTGCTGAACGAACTTAATCACCGAGTGAAGAATACGCTTGCGACAGTTCAGTCGATCGCCGCGCAGACTGCAAAGGGGGCGACAAGCGTCGATGCCTATCGCACGGCCTTCTTGGCACGGCTTACGGCACTTTCGGGGACGCACAATTTGCTGCAGAGCGGGGATTGGCACGGCGTCCTGCTGCGCGACGTGGTGGAGAACGAGTTGGAGCCTTATCGAACGGACACCTTGCGCTGGACAATCGAGGGCGGCGACGTCGTGCTCTATCCCAACGCCGCGCTGGCGTTCGGCATGGCGGTCCACGAACTGACCACGAACGCGGCAAAATACGGGGCATTGTCGAACGGCGAGGGAAGCGTTGATATTTCTTGGACAGCGCCTGCGGAAGGCGACCGCCGGGCACTGAAATTCGTTTGGTCTGAAACCGGCGGCCCGGCGGTCGAGCCGAACCGCCGAAGCGGCTTTGGCACGCGGCTGATAACCGAAGGGTTGCCGCTGCAGCTTGACGGGACGATAGAACTCGAATTCATGCCAGCCGGCGTGCGGTGCGCGATCGACGTGCTTCTGCCGCCGATCGTGACGCGCACGTGAGCGGCGGCCCTTCGGTCTCTGTTGCTCCGCCGTTAGGTGGCCGGCATATTCTGATTGTCGAAGACGAAATGATCTTGGCACTCGATTTGAGCGACATCGTCGAGGCGTTCGGCTGCACGTCTGTTGTCGCCGGACGCATCGGCAAGGCATTGCCGCTGATTGAAAAACAAGCCCTCGATGCCGCCATCCTTGATCTGAACGTTGCCGGCGAGCCGGTCTATCCGGTGGCGGACGAATTGAGCCGGCGCGGGATACCCTATGTCATCGCGACAGGGTACGGGGCTGAAGGTGTGTTGCCGGCGTATCGCAGCCACCCAATCCTCGCGAAGCCCTATTCCCGGCGTGAAGTCGAGGCCGCCTTGATGCACGCGCTGGGCCTCAAGAAGGCGTGAGGGAGCGGGGGGGGCGACTACCTCCCCATGCAACCTTTAGGGCGTTAGCGCGTTGTCATCACAGGGTTGGTCTACTGCCCCTGAGGAGACGAAGGTGCCAAGTCTGGTGTGGGCAATCGTATTTCTGATGCTGGTGCTTCTTGGGTTTGGTGTCGGTTGCGCCGGATTGATCGGTATGCCGATTTCCCTTGAAGTTCAGATCGGCTTGTTTGGAGCTGGGTTCCTATTGGCGGGATTCGGCTGGTTGCTGTTCGCCGCTTCCTCGAACGACCGCTTAGCAAAAACATCCTCCGCTTTTCATCATTGAAGGCCCGAGGCCGTTTCTCGGGCCTCTTTTCGTGTGTGGCAACGATTTAGTTCGCTATTCCCTGTTGGCACCCCATATCTGATCCATGACTTACAGAACCAAGATGCATACTCCGGCGAAGGTTGCGGCAATGCGCGTTGCAGAAGGCGGAAAGGCCGGTTGGCTCGTGCCGCCGGTTCTGGTTCCCGTGCTGCTCACGATCATGATCGGACTGCGAGCTGCTTACCTCGCTTATCCTTGGTAGGACCCCGCAATGACGGACAGCGAGTTGACCAAGGAACGCACAGCGCTGAACTTGGAGAGGCGGGCAAGGTTTGCCAGAGACGGGCAGACGGCGATGGACGAGTACCAATCTAAGCGCCGCGCGACGTACGAAAATGCTGAACGGCTAACGGCACTGCGACAAGCGCGTGACGCTGCTGCGGCAGACATCGACAAAGCAGTCGTCAAGAAGGCTAACCGGCGGAAGGCCGTTGTTGCGCGGTCACCGGGCGCCTAACCCAAGACGACGAGAATCTTGTGGTTCGCTCCGTCGTCCTCAAGCTTTATCCGGCGATTGTTGTCAGCGCGTTTGATGCCGTCCACGCGCACTTCAGCGACGCTCGATGTCACGCGATTGGGGTTTTCAACCACGATGTCGTAGGTCGCTGAGCGATGCTTGAAGCGGATCTCGTAGCCAGGCCACGTCGTCGGTATGCACGGCTCGATGCGCAGTGTGTCGCCTTCCACCTTGAGCCCCAAAATTGACTCCAGACCCGCACGATAAAGCCACCCGGCGGCGCCCGTGTACCAGGTCCATCCGCCACGTCCGACGTGGGGCGGCACCGTATAGACATCTGCGGCCACGACATAAGGTTCGACGCGATAGCGCTGGCTATCGGTAAACGTGCGTGCCCGATTGATGGGGTTGAGCAACCAGAAGAGGCCGGCGGCTTTATCTCCCTGGCCCAATGCGGCAAACGCCATCACCGACCATGCCGCGGCGTGGGTGTACTGCCCGCCGTTCTCGCGGACACCGGGCGGATAGTCTTTGACGTAGCCGGGATCGACCGGGGCTTTGTCGAACGGCGGATTGAAGAGCGGGGCGAGTCCGTTTTGGCGATCGACCAGAAGCGTATCGACTGCCGCCATTGCGCGGCGCGCTCGATCTGCGTCTGCGGCACCGGAGAGAACCGCCCATGACTGGGCGATGGAATCGATGCGGCAGGCCTGGTTCGTGCCGGAGCCCAGCGGTGTGCCGTCGTCGAAATAGGCACGGCGGTACCAGTCGCCATCCCACCCTTCGCGCTCGAGCGCTTCGCGCAAGAGCTCCCGGTGCAGCAGCCAACGTTCAGCACGCGCGGCTTCGCCGCGTTGCTGTGCGATCGGTATGAACGAACCCAAGACTGAGCACAGGAACCAGCCCAGCCAAACACTTTCGCCCTTGCCGGCAACCCCAACGCGGCTGAAGCCGTCATTCCAATCGCCGGTGCCGATCAGCGGCAGACCGTGACTTCCGACCGCGAGGCTGAGGTCGATTGCGCGTGCGCAGTGTTCAAAGAGCGAGGCCTTTTCATCTGTCACGCCAGGCTCAAAGAATGCGTCCGTTTCTCCGTCCTGCAGAACCGGCCCTTGCAAGAACGGCACCTTCTCATCGAGCACCGAATGATCTGCCGTCGCGAGCAGATAATGTGCGGTCGCGTAGCCAAGCCACAGGCGGTCGTCGGAGAAGCCCGTTCGAACACCCTGGCCGGAGTGAGCGAGCCACCAGTGTTGCACGTCGCCTTCGACAAATTGACGGGCGGCCGCGCGAAGCAGGTGAGCGCGCGTGAGTTCCGGCATTGTCAACGTCATTGCCATCGCGTCTTGCAGCTGGTCGCGAAAGCCGTAGGCGCCGCCCGACTGATAGAACGCCGATCGCGCCCAAAGTCTGCAAACCAGTGTCTGATGCAGCAGCCAGCGATTGATCATGATGTCCATGCTGCGGTCCGGCGTCTTAACCTGCACCTTGTCGAGCACTTCGTTCCAGAAGTCCGTCACCTCATCCAACGTCCGGTTCAAGTCTGCGGTGCGATACTTGCCGATTAGAGTGCGCGCTTCGTCTTCGTTGCGCGCGGCGCCGAGGAACAGAGCAACCTCTATGGACTCCCCAGGCTTGAGCTCGATCGACCGTTGCAATGCAGCGCAGGGATCAAGTCCGGCGCCGACGGTCCCTGAGAGCCTCGATTTGGTTAGCAATGCAGCAGGCTGGGCCGGCGATCCGTTGCGCCCCAGGAATTCGGTGCGATCGGCCGTCCACGATGTTTGATGGCCGGCCATATCGGCGAACGCAACCTGCGAGCCGAAGTAGCCGCTCCACGGATTGCGTGCGAAGATGGCGCGCGTTGTGGGGTCCGAACTTGTCACAATGATAGGTGTGGTCAATCCACGTGGCGGGCCCAGGAGCCATTCGACGTAGCCGGTCAGCGTTAGCCGCCTCGTTCGCCTTGTCGTGTTGTGGACCGATAGGCGCGAAATTTTGATCGGATCGTCCTTGGCGACGTACTGCAGCATGTAGCAGGCGATCCCGCCCGCGGTGTGTTCGAAGCGGCTGTACCCTTGTCCGTGACGAACCAAATATGACGTCGAGGTGCGCCGGATGGGTGAAGGCGTTGGTGTCCAGAGCTCGCCGGTATCGTCATCGCGGATATAGATGACTTCCGGTGTGCGATCGCACACCGGATCGTTCGACCAATCGGTCAATTGGTTTTCGCGACTGCTCTCGCTCCACGTGTAACCGCCGCCATCGGCGGAGACCTGAAAGCCGAACTGAGGGTTCGCGATAACGTTAAGCCATGGTGCCGGCGTATTTAAGCCATCGGTGAGTGCAACAACGTACTCGCGGCCGTTCGAAGCGAATCCGCCGATACCGTTGAAGTATTCCAGATCGGGTGGCCTTGTTGACTGCGGTGACGGTTCGAGGGAATTTTGCTGTGTCGAGCGGCTTCGGTGCGGCGCGCCCGCGGACGCCGGTTCGGCCAGGCGGTCGAGTTGTTCGGACAAGGTGCCGCGCCGGTCAGCTAGGTCCACGCGCGACACCGCGAACAACGCGTTGCGACCCTCCGGCGTGATGAGGTCGCGGCGCAGCATGAACACGCTTCCTCGTAAGGCGTCGCCGGTGTGCCGTCTGCGCGCTTCGCCGGCACGCACGAGCGCCTCCAGCGATGCCTGCAGGTCTTGAACGTAGGATGTCGATTTCTCATTTAGGATCACGAGATCGACGTCCAAGCGCTTCCTTTGCCAGTATTCGTGAGCCAGAAGAAGATCCCGCACGAACGGCAATCCCTGTTCGTCGTCGATCCGAACGAGAATGACCGGCAGGTCGCCCGAGATGCCGTGAGTCCATAGCGCGTTGGGCGGCTGCGCGCCGCGCGCGATCGTTTCCGACGGCGCGCGAAGCGCCGGATTGGCGTAAAGCAAGTGGCTCGCCAGGCGTTGGTACTGGTTGGCCTGATCGGACGTGATGCCCATGTGATGACGTTCGATCTGCCCTTGCGACCACGCCATCGTGGTGACGCGATCATAGGCACTGGCGTCGCGATGCCGGTCGGCTAGCGCGATGGCCTCGTCGCGAGATCCGCTGATCAATGTCCAATACGTGATCTGCACGGATCCGCCCGGCCGAATGCGGACCCGCCGTCGCGACGCGAAGACGGGATCGAGGACTGCACCCACCGTGTTCGAGAGTGGGCGCTGGTCGGATATCGCAGCCGGATCGCGCAAGCTACGGCCGCGACCGATGAAGCGCGCGCGATCGGTTTCGACCTGCAAAGCGCCCAAGCCGTCGCCCTCGACCAGGGAATGCATGCTTGCCCAGACGGCCTTGTCGCGCGTAAAGCCCTGCCGGCGTGTCGCCAAGAGCAGGCCTTTGGCTGCGATATAGTCCGTCTCGACAAACAGCTTCGAAAACGCGGGGTGGGCCCAGTCGGCGGTTGCGGGCGCCAGTACCAGTTCGGCGTAGTATGTCACTTCGATCTCGCGCATCCGTGCGCCGTGGTTTGAAATCGTTACGCGGCGGACTTCACCGTCGCATTCCGGCGAGACCATGACCTCGAGCGCCGTGGTCAGCGTGCCGTCGTGCCGCACAAACTCGGCGCGTCCGTCGGCGAATGCGACCTTGTAGTCGTCGGGCTCGGCTCCGGTTGGCTGATATCCCGCCGACCAAACGGCACTGGTTCGCGCGTCACGCAAATAGATGTGCGTGCCAAAGCCGTCCGACGTCGCGTCTCCGCGCCAGCGGGTGATCGCAAGGTTGTTCCAGCGGCTGTAGCCGCCACCGGCCGCGCTCATCATAACCGAGTAGCGTCCGTTCGATAGAAGTTGAGTCTGCGGCGGCGTCGAATGAGGCGAAAGAACAACGCGCGAACGCGGCGCGGCGTCGTCGATTAACTTCGGTGCGGCCTGTACCTCTTCCGCGCGCGGGTGGGCGAGGGCTACATCCCGCGGCATTCTCTCTTGAAGGAGAAGTTCGGTTGCCCGTATGCGCGGCTCGCTGTGGAAGCGGGTCCGCATCCGTCCATCGCCTAGGACGTTCGCGATCGCAACGATAGTCATGCCCTGGTGGTGCGCCATGTATGCGCGAACGACCGCGCGGCGTTGACCTTCCGGGATGCGCGATGGTGTGAAGTCGACGGCCTCGTAAAATCCATAAGCACCGCGTGCGCCGATGTCGCTCAAGCGTGAAAAATTTTTGCACGCGGCGGCCGGGTCGACCATCGCAGCGAGTGCGGTCGCGTACGGTGCAACGACCGCGTTCTCGGATAAGCCGCGTTTGAGCCCCAAACCGGGAACGCCGAAGTTCGAGTATTGATACGTGAATTCCAAGTCGCGCGCGTTGTAAGCCGATTCTGAAATGCCCCAGGGCAGGCCGAGTTTGCGGCCATGGGCGATCTGGCGGCTGACGATGAGCCTGTTTGAGCTGGCTAGCAAACTGCCTTTGGGAGCGCGCATGACGAGCGACGGCATCAAGTACTCGAACATTGAACCCGACCACGAGATCAGTGCGGCGCCGCGGTCGATGGCCGTGACCAGGCGGCCCAAACGAAACCAATGGCGCACCGGCGCGTCACCCTTGGCGATTGCGACAAAGCTCGCCAGGCGCGCTTCCGAGGCCAGCAAGTCGTAGCAACTTGGATCGAGCGTCTCAGTGCCGACCACGTAACCGATCGAGAGAAGCTTGAGCTCCGGATTGACCAGGAAGCGGAAATCCATCGCGTTTGAGAGGTGGTTCGCCGCGAGCGCCAGCTTTCCAAGGCGCGCGGCGACGTCCGCGGCGGGTGCCGAATCTTGAGCGTGGCTCGCGACTGCGCGTTCTGCAGCCATGCTCCAAGCCAAGATCTCGCGCGTGCGAGCATCGTCGCGCTCCGATCTCAGGGCGTCAGCCAAGCCCACCAATCGTGCCGCTAGCGCGTGCGCCTGCTCGAGCGTGCCGGCAGTCTCGAGCGACGCGCTGAATTCGGCGATGTGATGTCTGATGCCGTCAACGTGTGAGCCGCTCTGCTTTATGGTGGTAAGAGTTTCTAGAACAACCGCCAGAGCGTCGGCTACACCCAACCGCCAGTCCGCATCCACTCCAGGGTTTGCTGCCTGTTCGGAACAAGCGTTAGCGACCGCAATGAGATGGCCCGCGAGGTTTCCGCTGTCCACGGAAGACACGTACTTTGGTTCAAGCGGCAACAAAGTTCGTGTGTCGTACCAGTTGAGTAAGTGGCCGCGATAAAGGTCTAACCGGTTGAGCGTGGCGAGCGTCGCTTCCAGCCGTTCGATCATTTCCACTGTTCCGATCCAGTGGTTGTCGCGTGCCGCCACGACGGACAAGAGGTAGAGGCCGATGTTCGTCGGCGACGTGCGGTGCGCGACGATCGGTTCCGGGTCTTCCTGAAAATTGTCCGGCGGTAAGCTATTGTCGTCAGCGGTAACGAACGTTTCGAAGTAGCGCCAGGTGCGCCGGGCGATGAGGCGTAACGTGCCCGCGTCTTGCGCTGTGACGGCAGCTCGTTCGACTGTCGTCGGCGAAGCACTGGACCACCGCGCAATCAGGGGCGAGAGGCCCCACAGCGCGACGAACGGTAACGCAATGAACGAGGCGTAAGTGCCGAACGCCAGGGACAGCGCTAGCGTGCCGACCGCAATGGCGACTGCACCGGCCATTTGGTTGTAGGCGCTCACCAGGTCGAGCTCCGGCCGGTATGTGGCTTGCGCTGCCGTCACCCATTCGAGCAAACGTCGGCGGGTGAAGAACAGGCGATTCAGTGTCCGTGCGATTGCGTCGATCATCAACGCCGCTTGGTGCGCCAGAAAGGTGATCGCAAACGCGATCTGGGACATCGCAAGCCACATGTCTCCCGCTAGCGCCTGGACGTGGCTGCGCGGCGATATGCCTGGCCGCGGCAGACGCAGTGCCGCGAAGACCGGCAGGAGGGACGGAAGGGCGATCGTGGCGAGGATGAAGCCGGTCCAGATGAGGGACAATTGCAGCGGGAGCGTCCAACCGATTGCTAACGCGAGAACGCTGGCCGGTGTGGACAATGAGCGCCGCAGGTTGTCGAGCATCTTCCACAGGCCGCCGAGGGGGATGTCCGTTTGGTCTTGATCGTTGCCCGGCGCGCCACGGCCGAATATCCATGGCAGGAGCTGCCAATCGCCCCGCGCCCATCGGTGCAAGCGTGACGCAGCAACGTCGTATCTGGATGGAAACGTCTCGAAGAGTTCGATGTCTGAAACGAGGCCCGCGCGGGCGAATATGCCTTCGAAGAGGTCGTGACTGAGCAGCGTGTTCTCCGGCACCCGGTCGGCGAGCGCTGCCTCGAACAGATCGACATCGTAGATGCCCTTGCCGGCATAGGATCCCTCGCCGAAGAGGTCTTGATAAACGTCCGAGACGGCAGCGGCGTAGGGATCGATACCGCCACTAGTCGAAAAGATCTTCTGAAATACCGACTGCTCTTTGCCCGTCGGAAGCGTCGCCGTGATGCGTGGCTGTAAGACGGCATAGCCTTCTGCCACGCGTCCTGTGCGCGCGTCGAAACGAGGGCGGTTGAGCGGGTGCGCCATCTTGCCGACGAGGCGCCGTGCAGCGTCGCGCGGCAAACGCGTATCGGCGTCCAGCGTAATCACGTAGCGCACGCCGGTGGGCACGCGTATGTGATCGAGCCCCATAAAGGTTGTGTCGGTGGCCCCGCGCAAAAGCCTGTTCAACTCGTGCAGTTTTCCGCGCTTTCGCTCCCAGCCCATCCAGAGCTTCTGGATTGGGTTCCAGACGCGACGGCGGTGGAGCAATAGGAAGTGATTGCCATAGCGGTCGTTCAGCCGCGCGATTCCGCCGGCAGCAGCGGCCAATAATTCTCCGTCTCCTTCTGCCTGCTGCGCCGTCGCATCCGTCCAATCGGACAGCAGCGCGAAGTGAATGTCGCCGTCTTGGCTTGCGAGGTAGTGAACCTCCAATCCTTCGACTTGTTCCGCCACCGACTGCAGAGAGGTCAACAGCGTCGGTACGACAACCATCGTTCGTAGGTCGGCGGAGATGCCATCGCGCAGTTCGAGCCCCGGCAACGTCGTCGCGGCGAACTGCGAGGTCGCGAACCGGTTGACGAGCGCCACTGCCGCGTCAGTCGCGGGAAAGAGGCCCAGAATGGCCAGCGCAGGCCACCACCAGCCCAGAAGGCCTGCATCGATGAGAGAGAGCGTCAAACCGATTAGGGCAGCCGCGACGACGCCGATGCTGACGATGTAGCCGAGAAAGCCTGCCGCTGCCGTGGCTCGTCCCAACCACGCGTTTACCGGAGGGTGAAAGCCAATCGCGCGCTCGAAAGCGGGCCGCCCCGCGGCGATGAGATAGAAGCCGGGGTCGCAGGTGCGACTCTTCTCGGTTTCGTTGACGTGCTTTGCGTGACGCGCGGCTGCGGTAGTTTCAGCTAGCGCGCGGGCGGTGACCTCCAGCTCGTTCAACTTTGAGCCACGGGCAAGCTCCTCGATCGCGCGCCTATATTGATTGCGGGTAGCGAAATCCATTCGGCTGTAGCCGATTGCGCCACGCAGCATCTCGTCGACGGGACTAATGGTCTCAAACAGTTCCGCCCAATCGACGGCAGAAACGCGGCGCATACTGGAGATGATATTGCGCACCGTCACCGTCATTGATGCTTGGCGCATATGTTCGCTCTGCACGACGATGTCGGTCGACGTGTCTTGTGCGTTCAACTTGGCTTCGAGCCACTGCATGGCAGGGGTCAGCGCGGGGTCTTGATCGCGGAGCCGTTGGACAAGTTGCGCGGCGAAAGCCGGCGGCATCGGTGTGTTCTCGTGAGGCCGCAGGAGAGCGTCAATCTCTGCGGCTTGCGGACGCTTGGCGGCGAGCAGGCGGTCGGCGAGGTTGTCGGCGTTCTCTCGTTGCTGCCGGCTGCTTAGAATTCGGTGCGACGCACGGCGTAGATTCTCGACGAGCATGATGCGCAGCGTTATTGCCACGGCCCACAACTCGCCAATAGTCAATGGCTGCACGCGTTGATAGGCATTGACGAAACTACAGAGCACGTCGGCATCGAAGCGGCTGTCGGTGTGGGCGATAAAGGTCCACGCAAGGCCGAACACCCGCGGCAGTCCTTTGAGGGGACCATCGGCGAGCTTCGGGAGTTGGCGATAGTATCCCGGCGGAAGATCCAAGCGGATTTCGCGGATCTGATCTTCGACGAGATGATAATTGTCGACAAGCCACTCGGCGGCAGGGGTGATCGGGCGACCCTCGGTGACGGCCTTTGCAATCGCGCGGTAGGCGGCAAGAAGGGTTGTTTCGTTCTGCTGCAGTCTGGCGCCCAAAGGCTTGGCGCCGGTCCCCAGCTCGGGCACTCGATGAGTTACCGCGAGGCTTTCCGCGCGTCGTTCCAACGCCTCTGTGCTGAGCAATTCATCGCGAATCAGTTCGTCGCCGTTCCAATCGATTGTTGATTGGGACCGATACGGCGACGCTGGTGCCGAATGCGGTAGGGGACCGGCTCCATTCGACATTTCGGGACGCAGCATTGATGGTTCCGTCCTCGCGCAAGGGCGGTCACGCGGCATGTCGCGATTTGGCGCCTAGACAGTTAACGCGCGAGGTTGGGAAATGTTCCACGATCCAGTCGGAGACCCGCGTCATCGTCGCATTGGCTGCGGATCGTTGCGAGCGCGTAGCGAAGCGCCTAGAAGTAGGTTGCAGTTCTTTGTCGCGCCGCAATCGCGGTGGCGCCACCCTCAATCATCTTTGGACGAGCCGGTATGAGCGTGCCGAATGACAAAGAAAAGCCCGTGGTCGAGCCCGCGCAAGGCCCGGTGGAATCCGATATGACCGTGCGAGCACTCCACCTGCGCATCCGCCAACAGGAGATCTTGGCTGAGCTTGGTGTCGTCGCCTTGCAGGGAGCGGCATTGGACGAGCTGCTTAAGGAAACGGTGCGCCTTACAGCCGAGGGGCTCGAAGCGGAATTCTGTAAGATCCTCGAGTATCTCTCCGATCAAAAGGAGTTCTTGGTGCGCGCCGGGCTCGGCTGGGATGCGGGCGTTGTCGGTAACGCACGCGTCGGCGCCGATCTGGCCTCGCCGGCCGGTTTTGCGTTGCGCACGGGCAAGCCGGTGATCTCCAACCATCTTGAGAACGAGGCGCGCTTCCGCACGCCAGCTTTGCTGACAAAACACGGCATTCGCCGCGCTATGAACGTGATCCTGCAAGGCGACGGCGCTCCGTTCGGCGTGCTGGAAGTCGATACGCGCTCGGAAGGCGACTTCTCGGAGAACGACATCGCGTTCTTGCAAGGTGCGGCCAATATCCTCGGCATGGCCATCGAACGCGAGCGGCGCGAACGCCGGCTCAAAGCGGCCGTCGCACGCCAGGAGCTCTTGCTCAAAGAGATCAATCACCGGGTCAAGAACAGCTTGAGTCTCGTGACGTCCATGCTGTCACTGCAAATCGGCAAAGACGCAGGGACTGAGTTGCAGCAGCAATTGCAAGAGGCGGCCAATCGCGTTTCGGCAATCGGCCGCGCGCACGAGCGTCTTTACCAGAACGACGATATCGACGTGCTCGAACTCGGCGGCTACCTTCGCGACGTTTGTCACGACCTCAATCTTTCCTCAGCCCGATGCACGGTCGAAGTCACGGCCGTGGAAGGCGTGCGCATCTCGACCGACCGGGCGATCCCGTTTGTGCTACTTGCAACCGAGCTCGTTACGAATGCCGTTAAGTACGCCTACCCCGATCGCGAAAACGGTAAGGTTTGGGTGTCGCTAACGCGAAAGGGCGACGACCACATCGTGTTGATTGTCGCCGACGACGGCATCGGCTTGCCGGAAGGGTTCGACCGGCAAGAATCGAAGAGTCTCGGCATGCGCATGGTGCGCGCCTTTGCGGCGCAGTTGGGCGCCGCACTCAGCGTTCGCGACCGCCAACCCGGCTGCGAGTTTATGCTCGTCGCGCCACTGACGGCGGACCGCTAACCGCTTCGCGGGCCGGTCGAGAGGCAATTGCCGACCGTCGGCTTCCAACCAGCCTCTCGCCAGTTCTGAAAGCTCCTCCGGGGAAGTTTGTGTGCTAAGCAGTAGGGCCGATGCCCGTTCGCCACCAAGCCTAAGCGCCAATTTTCGGACACATTCGCCGGGCTAATCCTGGTTGCTGATGATCCTTTGCGAGAGACGTTTGTCATGAGTCAGTTTTTCGAGCGCGTGGGGACGGAGATGCCGCCGTCGATCTATCCGGGCGGGCAGTTCTTTCATCCGGAGCTGCGCGAGGGCCAAGGCTTTACGGCGCAGAAATATGCGTTGAACGACGGCATGTATTGGGGCGCGCCGGCGACGGCGGATGCGCTCGAGCCTGCGTTCTATGCCGTGCATCTGTGCCGCAGCCGAGGCGTGCTGCTCGCCAAGACGAAGACGGTGAGCGACGAGCTGCTGCGCCTGCCCGATCCGGTGTGCGACATGCTGCTCGCCGAGTTCATCACGTTTTGGGACAGCGTGCCGCGCCTCGTCGCGCGCGGGTTGCTGGCGAAGCGCGGGCTTCTGCTGTGGGGGCCGCCGGGCTCCGGCAAGACGTCGGCGCTCAACATCATGGCCGCGCACATGATCAAGGAACTTCACGGCGTCGCCATTCTGGTCGGCGAGCCGGGGATCACGGTTGCGGGGCTGCAGCTCTTCCGCAAGGTGGAGCCGGACCGGCCGGTGATATTGATCTACGAAGACATCGATGCGCTGACGCAGCAGTTCGGCGAGGCGCCGTTCCTTGCCATGCTCGACGGCGAGATGCAGATCAGCGGCGTCGTCAACGTGGCGACGACGAACTATCCCGAGCGTCTCGACCCGCGCTTCGTCGACCGGCCGGGGCGGTTCGACCGCATCACCGAATGCCCGATGCCCGGCGCCGACGCGCGCCGCGCGTATCTCGCCGCGAAGGCGCCCGAGGTCGACGGGGCGCGGCGCGAGCGGTGGGTGAAGGCGACGGAGGGCCTCTCGCTCGGCCACTTGCGCGAACTCATCGTCGCCCACATCGGCCTCGGCGAGGACGACGGGGCGGTGATCCAGCGGCTGAACGAAATGCACGCGCGGTTGCCGAAGAGCGACCAGGC
>JBJXEH010000022.1:0-7359 GCA_046153995.1 Micropepsaceae bacterium | reverse complement strand
GGATTAAGCTGAAAAAATTGCGCTATGCGGTCGATTTCTTTGCCTCGCTCTGGCCGAAGCGGCGGACTGAGGCGTTTCGCGAACGGCTGGGCGCGCTACAGGATGTGCTCGGTGAAATGAACGATGCGGCTGTCGCACGGGCGCTCGTTGGCGACATCTTGGCGGCGCGCACCAATGCGGCCGAGGCGCAGGCGATCGCTTACGCTGCTGGTGTCGTCGTCGGCTGGCATGTCGGGCATTTGCGTGATCGCGCTGAGAAGCTCGAAAAGCGATGGCAAGCGTTTGTCGCGGCCGACCCGCCGTGGGTGCGTTAGCTACACGTTCAACAGCAAATGCTGGCGTTCCCAGGGGCTGATCACCTGCTGGTAGGCGTCATGCTCTGAGGCTTTGACGTCGGAATAGAGATCGACGAACGCTTCGCCCAGAAGCTCGCGCAGGTCCTGCGAGTTGCGGAAGCGCAGGATCGCGTCGAGCAGGTGACGTGGCAGCTGGTAGCGGAGCGACTCGTAGGCGTTGCCCTCCATCGGCTTCGTCGGCATCAGGTTTTGGGTCATGCCGAGATAGCCGCAGGCGAGCGTCGCTGCGATTGCGAGGTAAGGGTTCGCGTCGGCGCCGGGAATGCGGTTTTCAACGCGGCGGTTCTTGGGCTCCGATTCCGGAACGCGCAGACCTACCGTGCGGTTCTCGTGGCCCCAATGGGTGTTCACCGGGGCGGAGAGATAGCGCACCAGGCGGCGATAGGAGTTCACGTACGGCGCTATCAGCGGCATCGCGGCCGGCATGTATTTTTGCAATCCCGCGATGTAGGCGAGGAACAAGCGCGTGTCGTTGCCGTTCTTGTTCGAGAATAGATTCTTGCCTTTGCCGGTGTCCACGATGCTTTGGTGTATGTGCATCGCGCTGCCGGGTTCGGCTTCGTAGGGCTTGGCCATGAACGTCGCGTAGATGTCGTGGCGGAGCGCCGCCTGGCGGACCGTGCGCTTGAACAGAAACGTCTGGTCGGCGAGCACCAACGGGTCGCCGTGGTTGAAGTTGATCTCGACTTGGGCGACGCCGTCTTCGTGGATCAGGCTGTCGATGCCGATCTCCTGCGCCTCGCAGTAGTCGTAGACGTCTTCGAACAGCGGATCGAACTCGTTGACGGCATCGATCGAGTAAGCCTGGCGGCCGGTTTGCGGGCGGCCGGATTTTCCCGCCGGCGGCAGCAGCGGATAGTCAGGATCGATGTTCTTTTGTGCGAGGAAGAACTCGAGCTCGGGTGCCACGACCGGGCGCCAACCTTTCTCTTCGTACTTCGCGAGAATGTTCTTAAGGATTTGACGCGGGGCGACCGGGTTCGGTTTGCCGTCGCGGCGAACGCAGTCGCAGACGACCTGCGCGGTCGGCTCCTTGTACCAGGGGACGACGCAAATCGTGTCCGGGTCGGGCACGAGAACCATGTCGGGCGCTTGGTACGTCAAATTTTCCGTGTCGGAGTCGGCGCCGGTCACCATCTGGCCGAAGATGCTCTCCGGCAGGCGCAGCGTGTCGTTATCGAGGCCGGACAAAAACTTGCTCGTTGGAAAAATCTTGCCGCGGGCGATGCCGGCCATATCGGGGACCAGCAGCTCGATCTCAGTGATGCGGCGTTCTTTCATCCAATCTTTGAGCCGGACGTTGCTCATCGCATCGCCTCGCCAAAGGCCGCGAAGAGTGCCTTCGAAAACACGCTCTCCCAGAAGCTCCACTCGGGGTGCCACTGAACGCCGAGCGCGAAGGCCTTGGCGTCAGCGACGCGGATGCCTTCGATTTGGCCGTCGGGGGCGATCGCTTCCGCGACGAGGCCATCGCCTAAGCGGTCGATGCCTTGGCCGTGCAGCGAATTCACTCTGATCAGCGGGCGGCCGAAGATATCCTCCAGCGTGCCTGATAACTTCACGTCATGGGCGGGCGCGTATTGCACGTCGAGCGGTGCGGTCTTGTCTTCGCGGTGGTCGAAACGGCCCGGTACTTCTTCAACGTGCTGATGCAGCGTGCCGCCATAGGCGACGTTCAACTCCTGGAAGCCGCGGCAGACGGCGAGCAGTGGCGTGCCGTAATCGACGATCGCTCGGATCAACGGTAGAGTGGTCGCGTCGCGGCGTTCGTCTTGTAGAACGCCTTCGCGGGGGGCGACGCCGCCGTAGCGCTTCGGCGCGACATTCGAGGGCGAGCCGGTGAGCAGGATGCCGTCGACCGTATCGAGGATTTCTTCTAGGTCGATCGGCGTGTCTAGAACCGGGATCAGCAGCGGAATCGCGTTCGCGCCATCAGCGACGGCGACGATGTATTTCTCGCCGACCGCATGGAACGGGTGCGGTCCGATCATGCGGTGGTCGCAAGGGATTCCAACGATGGGCTTTTTGCGGGGCATACGACCAATGGCCTAGCGCGCCCCGCAAACTGCCACAAGGTGAACGCGGAAATAAGCCTATTCGGTGCGGCGGCCGAATCTGTCGACGTCACGCAAAATGAAGAGTTCGGGGTTCAATTGAACCTCGGTCTTCATGTTTTTCAGCGCAATCATGGTTTGCAAACCCTGAGCGTCGGTGATGATCCACTGGCGTAGCTCGGTCGCGGGGTATGCGAAGATTAGGGTTACTTGGCCTTTTACCGGGCCCGACTTTTCAGTTGCCGTCACGCGCAGCGTTCCGGCCTGGCGTTCGACGCCGGTGATGCGCGAATCTTTCGTCAGGTCCACGCCCTCGCGCAAGATCAAGCTCAGCGGATTGTCGAGCAACGGATAGCGATCGACGGTGCGCAGCTTTTGGTTTGCGACCGCGATCGTGACACCGTCCGAGACGATCAAATACGGGCTTGGCGGTGCGTACTCGAAGCGGAGCCGCCCGGGCTTGCGCGCGTAGATCGTGCCTTGGTCGAGTTCGCCGTTCGGGCCGACCTGCACGAAACTCGCCTGCAGGGACGTGATCGTGTTCAGGTAGGCCGAGATCTTGTTCAAATCGGTGACATCTTGTGCCTTGAGGGGCGCAGCGTGCACCGCTGCTCCGGTCACAAGAAACGCCGCAAATGCGGCCCAAAGCGTGAGGGTTTTAAGCATGGTTGAAGCCTGTAGGTGGCGAGTGTGGCAAAATGAAGAACGCCGCACTAGCGGGGGGCGGTGAATCTGGTTCAGAATACCACGGTTGGGGCGGCCGGCCATTAAATCCTGGATAGGCCGGTTGTGGCGTTGGGGGACGTCATGGACGACATCACGAAATATTTGCTCGACCCGAACGGTCCGTTGGGCCTGACGGCCGATTTCTTTTTGAACGTGGTGGCGGAGTTCGGCGGGTTCCTGCTGGCGGCGCTCGTGTTCTCGATTCTCATCCCTGTCGTTATCGACGCCCGGCAAGCGCGAAAGTGGAAACCTGCGCGGCAGAATTACGGGCAAGAGTTGATGCTGCTTCACGTTGCATTCGGCGACGCGTTGTCGCGGTTTCTGCGCTCGCCGTCGGGCGAGGCGCGGTCGCGCGCGGCGGACGCGGTCGATCACGCGTTTCGTGCGATGCCGCTTGCGACCAGCTTGTTCGGCTACGCGCTGACCGCCGACATCGCGCGCGAGGTCAACGACTACATGCGCGTGCTGCGCGCGATTCGGGATTGGGCGCACATCGCGGCGCACCCTGAGGACATTGCCTTCGCCGCGATCGAACGGCGCGTAACGCAAACGCGCGACATGTTCGCGGGCGCGAATACTGAATTTGCCGAACTACTCGGCGCGCTCGGCGTGGCGGGCTTCAAGGACGTGCGGTGGGACGACGAGTTGGTCGGAAACTTGTCCGCGGCGTTCGACCTCGTGCAGCGCGAAGGCCGCGCGTTGGCAATGGCGAAGGCTTAGGCGGCTGAGCGTGTTGGATAAGCGCGCGCTAAGATGTCTGTCGGAATGGCGAGCAGTTTGCTGAGTTCGCGCACCATCGGCAGCGTGAGGGGACGCTTGCGGGTCAGGACTTCCGAGCCGGGTCAAGCCCGGCCATGACGAACTGGGTTGGGTGTCGCTAGTCGCCCCGGCCCGAATGATCGCCTACCAGCACTTCGCGTTTGCCGGAGTGGTTTGGGGCTGAGATCACGCCTTCTTCTTCCATCTGTTCGATGATGCGGGCGGCGCGGTTGTAGCCGATCTGCAGGCGGCGTTGGATGTAGCTGGTCGAGACTTTGCGGTCGCGCGCTACCACGGCTACGGCTTGGTCGTAGAGCGTGTCGCCGGAGCCTGCGCCTTCTTCGCCGTCGAGCAGCGAGCCGCCTTCCGGTTCGTCAGGTTCTTCGGTGATGGCGTCGAGGTATTGCGGTTCGCCCTGGGCTTTCAGGAATTTGACCACGGCTTCGACTTCTTCGTCGGAGACGAAGGGGCCGTGCACGCGGCGGATGCGGCCGCCGCCTTCCATGTAGAGCATGTCGCCCTGCCCCAGTAGCTGCTCGGCGCCCTGCTCGCCCAAGATCGTGCGGCTGTCGATTTTCGAGGTGACTTGGAACGAGATGCGAGTCGGGAAGTTCGCTTTGATCGTGCCAGTGATGACGTCGACCGAGGGGCGCTGTGTCGCCGTGATGATGTGGATGCCGGCCGCTCGCGCCATTTGCGCGAGGCGCTGGACGGCGGCCTCGATGTCTTTGCCGGCGACCATCATCAGGTCCGCCATTTCGTCGACGATGACGACGATGTAGGGCATGTGGTCGAGCGGGAGGTTTTCTTCCTCGTACATCGGCTCGCCCGTTTGGCTGTCGAATCCCGTCTGTACGGTGCGCTTTAGGCTTTCACCCTTCGCAGCCGCGCGCGCGATGCGTTCGTTGTAGCCCTTGATGTTGCGCACGCCGAGCTTCGACATGCGGCGGTAGCGATCTTCCATCTCGCGCACGGTCCATTTCAGCGCGACGATCGCTTTCTTCGGGTCGGTGACGACCGGCGACAACAGATGCGGGATGCCGTCGTAAGCGGACAACTCCAGCATCTTCGGATCGATCATGATCAGTTTGCACTGCGCTGGAGTCAGCCGGTAGAGCAGCGACAAGATCATCGTGTTGATCGCGACGGACTTGCCGGAGCCTGTGGTACCCGCGATCAAGAGATGCGGCATGCGCGCCAGGTCGGCAATGACACTTTCGCCGCCGATGTTCTTGCCGAGAGCGAGCACGAGTTCCACATTCTGGTTTTCGTATTCGTGACCTGCGAGCAGGTCGCGCAGCACGACGCGGTCGCGACGCATGTTTGGCAGCTCGATGCCGATGACGTTACGGCCGGGCACTGCGGCGACGCGGGCGGAGACCGCGCTCATTGAGCGGGCGATGTCGTCGGCGAGCGAAATTACGCGGCTGGAGCGGATGCCTGCTGCCGGTTCGAATTCGTAGAGTGTGACCACCGGGCCGGGGCGGACTTGCGTGATCGCGCCGCGGACGCCGAAATCGGCCAGCACGTTCTCGAGCATGCGGGCGTTTTGTTCCAATGCCTCGTCGGATTCTTTCGGACCGCTGGAGGCCTTGCCCTTCTCGAGCAAGGTCAGCGGCGGCAGCTGGTGATCGGTCGGCTCTTCGAGGCGAAGGCCAGGTTGCCGGTCGCGCGTTTCGCGCTGGCCGCGTTTGCCGGGCGCGGAGCGCAGCACGCGCGGTTCCTTGCGCAGCGTCACGGGTTCGTCGCTGTCCGCGACATCGGGGACGACATCGACCTCATCGTCGATGACGCGCGGTTCGCGGCGCTGGATGCGCGGGCGCGATCGGAGGTTCGGTGTCAGGGCGCGGCCGAGCCTGCTGAACATGCCGGTGAAGCGCGCGCCGATCGCGTCCCAAGGCAGCACGGGCAACGTCAGTTTCAGCGGATTGAGGCCCAAGGCCCAGATGTAGAGCATAAAGCCAACGATGCCTGCGGTGACCCCTGCGACAGCTTTCGGCGTGGGTACGCCAAGCGGTTCGAGTTGCGCGGCCGCGGACTTCGACAGCGCATCGCCGATCGCGCCGCCGAGGCCTGTCGTCGTGCCGGTGCCGATCAGTTGCGGGAAAAGGCTCAAAAGCATCGTGATCGCGAGCATCGCTGCGATCCACGCGAAGGCGCGGCGCACGAGCTTCAAACCGATGCGGCCGTCGACGAGCCACAGACCCCACGCGAACGGCGGCACGGCAATGGCCCACGCACCCATGCCGACGCTCTGCCAAATCGTGTCGGCGATATTCGCGCCCCAAAGGCCCAGCGCGTTTTCGGCGGCGGCGCCGGTCGCGTTGTTCCAGCTTGGGTCGGTTGGTGTGTACGTGACGACGGCGGTTGCGGCGGCGACGGCGCCGACGATCAACGACAGGCCAAGCCCACGCACGATTAGGCGCCGCATCGTTGTCGCGATCGCCGCGCGCCAAGTCGTCCATTCTTCTCTCGAGAGAAGAAGGGGCACACGTTCGGTCGTGCCGAACACGCCGAAGGCGGATTGCATCTCGCTCATCATTCCCACCATTGCGCCTCAGGCATCCGGACCGCTGGGCTAAGGTCGCGGCTTTAGAGGATGCGGGCGAGCCTCTCAAATGCCTCAGATGTGCTTGCGGAGTCGTTAACTAAAGCCACGCGAATGAACGATTTTCCCGGATTGCCGGATACCGTGTCGCGGGCAAGATAAATACCGGGCAGAACCCTAACGCCGCCTTCACGCCAGAGCCGGTTTGCAGCTGTTTCTCCATCGCCGACATCGAGCCAGAGGAAGAAGCCGCCGTCGGGGATTCGGAAGCCGAAACGGTTGCCGATTTTGCTCTTCGCGATCTCGAATTTCTCCGCGTAGAGGTCGCGGTTCGCCTCGACGTGTTTCTCGTCGCTCCACGTCGCGGTCGAAACGGCGGCGATAGGCAGCGGCATTTGTGGGCCTGCGACGTTTCGGAATTCGCGGAAGCGGGCGATCAGGTTTGCGTCGCCAGCGATGAAGCCCGAACGCATGCCGGGCAGGTTTGAGCGTTTCGACAGCGAATGGAATGCGAGCAGGCGGGTGAAATCGGCATGCGTTTTCGCGCGGACTTCCAGCGCGCCGGCTGGCGGCGTGGTGGTATAGATCTCCGAGTAGCACTCGTCGGCTAGAACGATGAAATCGAACTCATCGGCGAGTGCGAAGAGGCGTGTCCACGTTTCCGCGTCCGCTGCGCCGCCTTCGGGGTTCGAGGGCGAGCACATGTAGATGGCGGCCGTTCGGGCCAGCGTGTCACGCGGTACGCTCGCAAAGTCGGGCAAGAACCCCGTCTCGCGCGTTGCGTTGACGTAGACGGGCTCCGCGCCCGCCGACAGCGCTGCTGCTGCGTAGCACTGGTAGAACGGGTTCGGGATCAGGACGACGGGCTTCTTGCCCGCCTTCTCCTCCGGGATCGTCACGAACGCCGCGCTGAACA
>JBJXEH010000021.1:0-4487 GCA_046153995.1 Micropepsaceae bacterium | reverse complement strand
GGCTGGACCGGCGGCGCCTTCGGCGTGGGCCAACGCATGCCGATCAAGGCGACCCGCGCCCTGCTCACGGCCGCCCTCGAAGGCACGCTGAAGACGGCCAAGATGCGCATCGACCCGCACTTCGGCTTCGAAGTGCCGGTCGCCGTCCCAGGCGTCGATGCCAAAATCCTCGACCCGCGCGAAACCTGGACCGACAAAACGGCTTACGATCGCCAGGCCGCAAAGCTCGTCCAGATGTTCCGCGACAACTTCAAAAAATTCGAAGCCCACGTCGGCGCGGACATCAAAGACGCCGCGCCGAGGCTGGCTGCGGCGGCGGAGTAAGCCCAAGCACGACAAGCGGAAAACACGCGTTGTCTCCCCCAAAGTGAAACTTTGGGGGAGTACATGCGCGCGCCGAAGCGAAGCGAAGGCGTGCTGCACGGGAGGGGGGCGGCGCTTGTTTGGGGCCAGAGCGCGGGTGCACCTCCTCAGTGAGATACCCCCGAGGAATAGGTATACTGTCCCCACATTTGTTGTTACACTCGCGGTGACTGAGCATCCTGCGACCCAACCCACTGGTCCGCTCCTGATCCTCGACGAAGAGTACGAGCCAGGCATGGTTCGCTACAGCTACCACAGAGACAGGGATGCGGCAGCGGTGCAGGCACTGGCGCTCGAAAAGAGTCGCGCCCCCGTCCTAAAGGCGTTGTTGGAGGACGTGGAGGCTGAACAGCGAGCGATGGCGATACGCTCCAAGAGCGACAAACTGATCGAAGCCTTTCTTGAAGCGGCCCCGCCATCCCTGCGCTACGACTACCTGCGACGATTGATTTCCTAGAAGTCGCCGACATGCAATCTGTTGGTCCCAAAGCGCGGGTGCCACGCCCCAATGAGTCCGTCGCGCTTCTCGCCAGGAATCGCGTACATGACGTTCACGCCCAATTCTTCGATGTAGTAGAACCAGGTCGCGAACCTGCAAACTTGATCGTCCTTCCTCATAGCCAACCAAGCATCTGACGTTCCTGTCATGGGCAAGCCGTCGAGTGTCGGTGCTCTGCCTATCTTGATGTACACGTTAGGGTGCGCCTTGCGTGACAAGATCGCGGATGCAAACGGAGCCAGAGCAATGGCCATATTGTGCTCCTTGATATGGCAGCCGAACAGCTTCACGAAATACAAGTGTACATGCAGCATCGAGCGGCGAGTGCCGTACCGAAAGACTCGGTTCGCACGCACCACTGCACTCGTCGCGATATTGGGCTGGTAGAAGCGCAGATGCTCCGACATTTGCTCCCATGCCCGATCAAATGGTTGCGTACGTGTCGTGTTGCACTGCTCACAGAGCAAGCTGGTCGACTTCACAAGCTTCGCATCAAGCGTGTTGATGCGCTGATTTCGTGCCTTCGCATCATGATAGAAGATAGGGCTCTTCTGCGTTGGCTTGCCAAACGCCGACTTTAGATCGGACTTCTTGGTCTTGTGCTCGGCCGTTGTCGCGGGATCGCCACATATCCAGCACGGTACCTGGGTCACTTTTGCACTCCAAGCGGCAGGCCCACCTGCTGGTGGTGTACACTCGTCGAGAACGCCTTTCGCGGCAACGCACAGTGAGGATCGCAGCGACAACACCGCCTAATTTATCGAGCGCTGGTTGGCCATCATTCGTCTGGCACTGGCAAGGATTCGCCCTCCCGCTGCGAGGCGGGCGCGTCGCCCTTTCGGGCAAAAACCTTCACTCGGTCTTTTACCTTTGGGCTTATGGCGCGCTGGTTAAACATTTCAATCGTCTCGATGCGCGCGTACTCGTACTCTCTAAAGGGTCCGTTCTGGTCATCCCATCGACCTGTGTAGACGTGGGGAAACGCGGTCGAGTTGTCGCCACCCTCATCGATGTCAAGTATGTTCTCAAAGGGCAACACCTTGACGCGTTCCAACCACCCACGATTGTTCTCTGGCAGGTTACGCCAAACATCGAGCGCAGCGTCGCGGTCTTCGACCCTGTACTGAACGCCCTGGGTATGCCACGGGTCCTCCAGCCTGCTAGGTCGATTGTCGTTCATTAGTTCTGCCGCGTCCCAATGAACACCGTCGTCATCCAAAAAGGCGGCCTGACGTGAATACACCACACCGAGGCCATCATGGACCAGGTCTCCCACTCGCATGATCCTCCAACGCCCACGCTCGCCAACAGGCTTGCTCAAGTCTAGCCAGGGGTACCTCTCATCGGTCGCATCGCGAAACAAAGCGAAGGCACGCGGTCGAAGACACCTTTTCGCCTTCCGTTTCATCGCAAGGCGCGCGCGAACCTCAGTCTTTAGCGAGCGGCGGCGAACCTGAAGAGATACGCCCGTGTACGCAAAGAGCAGGTGATCGTTCTTCGGCTGATACAGCACGTCTTCAAGCTCCGCCTTGCCCCAAAGGTGAACTTCCGACAGGCCAAACTCCCGAGCTTTCTCCCGAAACGCGTCTCGCGCCTTCTTCGAGAAGTCCGCTGCCGCAGCAAAGATCAGCCCGTAGAGGCGGGATCGCGCATCGGGTGGAATTTCCTCGAGATAGCCAACAAGCTTCTTCGGATTGATTGCCTTCTCGCGCTTACACTGAATGAGCCAAAGGCGGTCGTCAGCCGCCGTCGCAGCCGTATCGACTCTCTCTTCACTTTCGTCATCATCACCGCGATCGGACCGCTCGCCGCCAGAAACAATCTCTGACCCGCGAATGTCGAACCCTTGATCTGATCCCGCTCGACCTGTTGCCTCTAGGTAGCGCCAATCTTTGAGGTCGTAGACCAACTGGCGCACGAGGTCTTCGAAGCGGTGCGGCTCAAGGTCTTCGAAATGGATTGGACCCATAGTGCGGGTGGGTATTGCTTTCGACATAGCTTCCGCGACTCGCTTTGGCCTGTAGAGCGCTGTAGCGTGACCGCACTTTCATCACATTTCCAGGGTTTGACTTCCGCTTCTCTGGAAAAAAAAGTGAGGGCTACGAACGTGACGGCGCCGCCAACCGATGATGCCATTGCGCCTCTGTCCGAGGTGAAGAGATCGTTCGCGTGGGGACAGCTATTCGCAGGGTCGATCATCGGCGGTCTCGCCGTGTGGAAGCTGCTGCACAAGATGACGAACACAGAGCCGTCGGCGTGGTTCGCGGGATTATCAACAGCATATCAGGAATGGCGAGACTGGTTCATGACGCCTCTTTCCTGGATCGATATCGCTCTCGGCGACGCTGATCGGAACGCACTGGTGGCTGTGTTGGTTATGGTTGGCGCAGTCGCGCGGGTCGTAAGCTGGTTGCCATCTCCCGTTCCTAACGGGTTCCTGTTCTTGTTCGCCGTGTTGTTTCCCACTTTAGTTGAGTACTGGGTGGTGGGCGACAAAATGTCGTTCCTAGGCATCAGTCCCTTCTTATGCGCACTGACGTACAATCTTCTCCTGATCACTGTTGTGGGGACGTTCATATTCAAACGAGCAACGGACCCGCTGGTCAGACGAAGTGCATCGCTAATATCTCTGAACGTGTTGCTTACAACGTTGTGTGGCATTGCAGCGTTTCTTCTGAACTGGGCTACCTCGTAGCCCAAGCGCTCCTAGAGCCGTAGACGCGCGTTATAAATCGCGTACGGAAAGCCACGCTGACGGCGCTTGCTCTATTCGTAAACGCCACCCCACGACCGTAGCACCCGCGCAGCGCCAAAAAAAAATGCAGAAAAAATACAGATCGCGGTAGGGACGCTCATTGCTGAGCGCCCCCCGCACAGAACCGTACGTGCGGCTTTCCCGCATACGGCTCCCACCTTGGATGATGACGCCGATCTCTTGGCGTACGCACATCACCGTGTCACCCTTTCCCAGTTCTGAGCCTGGCACGTGTCACGTCAACGCGCATTCTCCTCGGCCCCACGAATTCCGGGGACACGTGATAAACCCTTTCACTCGACGCTGTGTCGAGTTTCCGCCTCCGCTTTCGCTCCGGCGGATGCAGGCGAGGACCCGCCTTCGCCAAGGCTTCGGCGGGCGCTGCGCCCGCGGTCCCAGGGCTAGAGCCTTCCTGGGGAGGTTCGCGCTCTTCGATCGAGCGTCGGTCGGCGCTTGCGCTTGTTCTTGATATGTTCTATATCTGCGCGACTTATCTGAGCGTAAGGCGGCGCCGCCGTCTCCCAGGAACCGCACATGCCCGCACCACGCCCACCCGCCAATCTAGCCGCCAGGCTCCAAGCCGCCCCGCGCTGTCACGCCCGCTCCAAACGCACGCGCCTGCCCTGCCGGGCGCCGGCGGTTCGCGGCTTTGCCGTCTGCCGCTTTCACGGCGCCCGCGGCGGGGCCCGCGAGGGCAATCGCAACGCCTGGAAGCACGGCGTACGCGGCGGTGCTTGGGCGAGCGAGGCAGCGGGCTTACGCGCGCTCGTCCGCGAGGCGCGCAGGCTCGCTTTAGCCTCTAAGTCCCGGGTACAAGGGGTTGTTCGCTCAAATTTCGCCGGGGGACCTACCGCCCCCACTGCGGGGCGG